>JAUYAJ010000259.1 GCA_030693565.1 Rubrivivax sp. | reverse complement strand
GTCACCGTCGTGCCGATCCTGCGAGCCGGCCTGGGCATGCTCGACGGTGTGCTCGACATGATCCCCAACGCCAAGGTCAGCGTCGTTGGCTTGTCGCGCAACCACGAGACGCTGCAGCCCGAACATTACTTCGAGCGTTTCGTCGGCCATCTGGAAGAGCGCACCGCGCTCATCGTCGACCCGATGCTGGCCACTGCCGGCTCGATGATCGCCACCGTCGAGCTGCTCAAGCGCCGCGGCTGCAAAGACATCCGCGCGCTGGTGCTGGTGGCCGCGCCCGAAGGCGTGCGTGCGCTCGAAGCGGCCCACCCCGATGTGCGCTGCTGGACAGCGGCGATCGACAGCCACCTCAACGAACTGGGCTACATCATTCCTGGGCTGGGCGACGCCGGCGACAAGATCTTCGGCACCAAGTAGCGTCGGCAGCGGCGCCGCCCGCCGCCTTCAGGCCCGTGCGGCCGCCGCCTTGCGCCGCGCCAGCAAGCCGAACAGCGCCACCCCGACCAACGCCAGCGTGGTCGTAGAAGGTTCGGGCACGTTGCTGACCGAGAAGGTCGGCGCCATCACGCCGTTGTTGCCATAGCTGCTGCCGCCAGAGGTGAATGGGAAGTTCAGCCCCGCACCGCCACGGTAGTAGGCGCCGTTCCAGGTCAGCCCGGCGATTCGCGTCACGCTGACCGGGATCGGCAGCGGCTCGCCGTCACCCAGGTACTCGCCACCGATGCGGTAGGTGCCTGCGGCCAGCGTGATTTCGGTGACCGCTTGATAGCGGAAGTTGCCGGTCACGGGGTCCGTTCCCAGCACCGTTGCCGACACCAACGGGCTGCCGCCGACATCGGACCAGATGGCAACCTGGTGGTCCTGGCCAAAACCATCGTTGAAGTAGCCCAGCGCGTTGACAGTGACGGTGGCGCTCAGCGTGAACTCATAGCCAAAGGTCCACGGGTTGGGATCGAAGTTGATGACGTTGGCGTCGGCGAGATTGAACTCCACGGCCGGTGTGATCGTCACCGCGCTCGCTGGGGCGGCGAGTGTGGCGAGCAAGGCGCAGGCGTCAATGGCCCAAGGCAGTCTGTGAAGCTTCATGTGGGCTGTCTTGGGGCGAATATGTTGTCGACACGGCCATGCCAGGGCTGGGCAACTGCCAGGGCGGCAACTGGGGCCAGCGGCGCAGCGTGTGTCGGCGGTTCCGCGCGGGTTACAACAAGGAAGCCGGATCCGACTGCCAGCGAGCGCGCCATCCTGCACAGCAAGGACGCACGGCCGGTTCGGCCGCGGCCCTCGGTGTTCGCTCCAATCGGCGGTGGCGGCGTTTGTCGGAACAAGGCGGGGGCGCATCCCAGGACTGAAGCAATCGAGCGCCAGGGTCCATAGAGACTACTGCCCCCGGGTTTGTCGGGCGTTGTCGGGAGCCGCTGGCTTGAAAAGGGAGCTGGTCGGCTGACAACCGCGCCACCCGGCAGCCGTCCTCAGCACGGCCGCCGAGGCCCCGCTACCATCGGCCACAGTCGCCAAGTCCTCACCCGAACCCGGAACACGCACCATGCAATACCGCCAGCTCGGCAAGAGCGCACTTCAGGTCTCACCGCTGTGCCTGGGCACGATGATGTTCGGCGACCAGACCGACATCGCGGCGGCGCGCAGCATCGTCGCCGACGCCCGCGAACATGGCGTCAACTTCATCGACACCGCCGACGTGTACTCGCTCGGCAAGTCGGAAACCATGGTCGGCGAGTTGCTTGCCGGCCAGCGCAACGACTGGGTGCTGGCGACCAAGGTCGGCAACAAGATGTCGGCCAGGCCCAATGAATCGAGCGCCTCGCGGCGCTGGCTGCTGCAGGAATGCGAGGCCAGCCTGCAGCGCCTGGGCACCGACCACATCGACATCTACTACCTGCACCGCGACCACGAGAGCGTCGATCTCGAAGAGACGCTGCGCGCGCTCGACATGCTGCTGCGCGCCGGCAAGATCCGCTACTGGGGGGTGTCGAATTTCCGCGGCTGGCGCATCAGCGAAGCGGTGCACCTGGCGCGCGCCCTGAACATGCCCGCGCCGGTGGTCTGCCAGCCTTACTACAACCTGCTCAACCGCCAGCCCGAGGTCGAGGTGCTGCCGGCCTGCGCCCACCACGGCGTCGGTGTCGTGCCTTACAGCCCGATTGCGCGCGGCGTGCTGGCCGGCAAATACGCGCCCGGCGCGGCCCCGGCGGCCGACAGCCGTGCTGGCCGCGGCGACAAGCGCATCCAGGAAACCGAGTTGCGCGACGAGTCGCTGCGCATCGCGCAGATGCTGGGCGAGCATTGCCAGGCCAAGGGTGTCTCGCTGGTCCACTTCGCCGCCGCCTGGGTGCTGGCCAACAAGGCCGTCAGTGCCGTCATCGCCGGTCCGCGCACGCTGACGCAGTGGCAGTCTTACGTGGGCGCGCTAGACTGCCCGATTGACGCTGCCGACGAAGCCCTGGTCGACTCGCTGGTGCCGCGCGGCCACCCGTCGACGCCGGGCTACAGCGACCCGTCCTACCCGATCAAGGGGCGCTGAGCGGCGGTTCGGCGCCAGGCTGCTGCAGGTGCAGCGTTCGCGTCGGGAAGGCGATCTCGGCGCCGTGGCGGGCGATGATCTCGCCAATCTGCAGCAACACGTCTTGCTTGACCTCGTGGTATTCGGTCCAGACCCGGGTCTTCGTGAACGTGTAGATCATCAGGTCCAGCGACGAGGCGCCGAACTGGTTGAAGTTGACGATCAGCGTCTGCGCGGCGTCGATCGCCGGGTGCGCCTGCAGCATCGCCTTGATGTCGGCGACCACCGGCGCGACGACAGCGAAGTCGTCGTAGCGCAGGCCGATGGTCTCCTTGATGCGGCGGTGGCTCATGCGTGACGGGTTCTCCACCACGATGCTGGTGAAGACCGCGTTGGGCACGTAGATCGGGTTCTTGTTGAAGGCGCGGATGCGGGTGTGGCGCCAGCTGATGTATTCGACCGTGCCTTCCAGGCTCTTGTCGGGCGAGCGGATCCAGTCGCCGACGCTGAACGGGCGGTCAAGGTAGATCGTCAAGCCGCCGAAGAAGTTGGCCAGCAAGTCTTTGGCGGCGAAACCGACCGCAATGCCGCCGACGCCGCCCAGCGCCAGCAAGCCAGTGATCTGAAAGCCCAGCGTCTGCGCGATCGTCAGCAGCGCCACCGTCAGCGTCAGCAGCCGCGTCAGCTTGCCCAGGGCGTCGATGGTGGTCGGGTCGACCTCGTCGCCACGCGCCTGGCGGGCGGCAATGACGTTGCGGCAGACCTTGCCGATGAAGCGCAGCAGGAACCAGGTCGCACAAGTGATCAGCGCAACGTCGCGCAGCGCCATCGCTTCGGCCAGGAAGGGTTCGTCGACCTGACGCTGGATCACCCGCGCCATGAAGCTGGCGCCGACCACCCACAGCGCCACCAGCACCGGCCGGCTGGCGGTGTGGACCAAGGCGTCGTCCCAGACGGTGGCGGTGCGCGCGGTCACGCTGGCGGCGTGGCGCAGCAAGAACTGGACGACCTGGTTCAGCACCAGCGTGACGACAGCGATGGCGACCAGCGAGGCCACCCAGAGCTCGATGCCGATGTGCTGGCTGAGGAATTCGCTCAAGCGGTTCATGCTGCCGACTCTAGCGTCTGCCGTGGCCGCTGATCAACCGACGCCGCCGAGCGCGCCGACCAGCGCGCCGACGGCGATCGGCCACAGCGGGCTCAGCTGGGTGCGCCACATCACCAGCAGCGTCAGCGCCACCAGCACCGCAGTGCCGATCTCGCCGCGCATCGGCTCCAGCAGCACCCAACTGGTCGACAGCAACAGGCCCAGCGTCAGCGGCGCCAGCCCGGTGGTGAAGGCGCGCGCGGCGCGCGATTGGGCGTGGCGCGCACCCAGGCGTGCCACCGCATAAGCCAGCACCGACGACGGCAGCATGCTGCCGGTCATCGTCGCCACAACCCCAGCCAGACCGCCGACGTTCCAGCCGATGACGGCGACGAAAAGCACGTTCGGCCCTGGCGCGGCCTGCGCCAGCGCCACCGAGGCGGTGAACTCGCCCTCGCCCAGCCAGCCGCGCTCGCCGACGACGAAGCGCTGCATGTCGGGCGCGGTGGTGATGGCGCCGCCGATCGCCAGCAGCGACAGCAGCATGAAGTGCAGGAACAGCGCCAGCAGTTCAGGCCCGCACAGTGCCTGCGGACCCCAGAGCAGCATATTCATGGGGTGGGCCTGCGCAGGGCGTGCTTGGGCAGTGAGTGGGCGGGTCCGCTCATGGCCGCAGCTTGACCCAGGCGGTCGCGATCGCCAGCGCGCCCAGGCCCAGCACGACCCAGACCATGGGCCAGCGCAGCCAGCCCACGGCCAGCAGCGTCAGGCCGCCATAGCCCAGGCAGATCGGCAGCCCCATGGTGTTGGCGCGCAGTGCGGCGCCGAGCTTGACGGCGGTGTAGACGATCAGCCCGGCGGCCACCACGCCCATGCCTCGCAAGGCACCGGCCACTGCCGGGATGCCGGAGAGCTGGCTGAACAAGGCGGCCAGCGCGAGCACGATCAGCAGCGGCATCACCAGCATGCCGGCGGTGGCGGCCACGGCGCCGCGCCAGCCGAAGAAGCGGTGGCCGATCATGATCGACATGTTGATGATGTTCGGCCCCGGCAGCACCTGGCTGATCGACAGCAGCTCCAGGAATTCGGTCTTGCTGAGCCAGCGCTGGCGTTCGACCAGCACGCGCTGGGCCACCGGCAGCACGCCGCCAAAGCCTTGCAAGGCCAGCGCGTTGAAGACGCGGAACATCTCGCGCGGCGAGCCCGGAATGCGCAGCGCGTCGTCCTCCAGCAGGGTCTCAACTGTCATGCGCTTCATCCTTCATTCGCCGCGCCAGCCAGGCGCTCAGCGCCAGCGCCAGCAGCACCCAGGTCAGCGCCATCCACTGCAGGCCGCCATAACCCCAGGCTGCCAACCACGCGCCGCCGCCGGCAGCGCCAACGCCCTGGCCGAGGTACATCGCCGAGGTGTTCAAGGCCATCAAGGCCGGCGCCAGCGCTGGCGCTGCCGCGCCCAGCCGCGCTTGCTGGGCCGAGTTCGACGCGAAGCAGCCCAGCGCCCAGGGCACCAGCACCACCGTCATTGCCAGCAAGCCCGTGGCCAGCGGCCAGATCAGCAGCGACAGCGCGATGCAGCCCAGCAGTGCGGTGACGCAGCGGGCGGCGCCGAAGCGGTCGATCCAGCGTGACAGCAGCAGGTTGCCCGCCAGCCCGAAAGCGCCGAAGGCAAGGAAGATCACGCTGACGCCGGCGGCGTCGGCGCCCAGCACCTGGCGGAAGTAGGGCGCGAAATAAGAGAACAGCGTGAACTGGCCGGCGGCGCTGAGCGCGGTGACCGCCACCACGCCCATCAGCAACGGGTGGGTCAGCGTGCCGCGCCAACTCGCCAGCGACAGCGGCGGCGGCCGGATGCCGCCCGGCAGCGCGCGCCAGACAGCCAGTGCGGCAGCGGCGCTGAGCAGCGTCACCAAGCCGAAGGCCCAGCGCCAGCCAAAGCTCTCGCCGATGTAGCTGTGCAGCGGCAAGCCCAGCACCGAGGCCAGCGACCAACCCAGAAAGATGAAGGTGATGGCGCGGCCGCGCTCGGCCGGCGGCGTCATCGCCGTGATGGCCGCCGCCGCCTGCGGCGTGAACACCGCAGCGCCGAGCATGCTGAGCGCGCGCACCGGCAGCAAGGCGGCGAAGTCCGGCATCAGCGCCGCCAGCGCGTGGCCGGCTGCGTACCAGACCAGCGCCAGCACCAGCAGCCAGCGGCGGTCGAAGCCGCCGACGGCTGCCGCCAGCAGCGGCGCGCCCAGCGCCATCACCAGCGCGGCCACCGAGATCAGCTGGCCGCCGACAGCCACTGACACCTGCAGCGAGCGCACCAGGTCGTTCAGCGAGCCCGCCGCCACCATGACGCCGCAGCCGATGGCGAAGTTGCCCGCCAGCAGGGCCCAGCGGGCTGCGGCGGTGGCCGATGCCGCGGGCGCGGGCGTTGTCAAGGCCTTGTCCCGCAGCGGCCGCTCAGCGCAGCACCTTCAAGGCATCGGGGTTGAGCAGGTTCGTCGGCTGCTTGTTGACGAAGTTGACGACGTTGTCGAAGGCGGCACCGAAGTAGAGCTCGTAGCTGTCCTGCTCGACATAGCCGATGTGCGGCGTGCACACGGCGTTTTCCAGCCGCAGCAACTGGTGGCCCTGGAGGATGGGCTCGGTTTCGAAGACGTCGATTGCCGCCATCCCGGGCCGGCCCTTGTTCAAGGCCGATACCAGCGCGTTTTCCGCCACCAGCTCGGCGCGCGAGGTGTTGACGAACAGCGAGGTCGGCTTCATGCGCGACAAGTCTTCCAGCGTGACACAGCCGCGCGTGGCGTCGCCCAGCCGCAGGTGCAGCGAGACGACGTCGCAGCTTTCGAAGAAGGCGTCTTTGTCGGCTGCCACCAGCAGGCCGTCGTCGCGCGCGCGTTGGCGCGACGGCTCGCGGCCCCAGACGACGACTTGCATGCCGAAGGCGCGACCGTAGCCAGCCACCAGCTGGCCGATCTTGCCGTAGCCCCAGATGCCCAGCGTCTTGCCTTTGAGCACCGAGCCGATGCCGAAGTTGGGCGGCATCGACGCCGCCTTCAGCCCGCTTTGCTGCCAGGCGCCATGCTTGAGGTTGCCGATGTACTGCGGCAGCCGGCGCATCGAGGCCATGATCAGCGCCCAGGTCAGCTCGGCCGGCGCCACTGGTGAGCCGCTGCCTTCGGCCACCGCGATGCCCAGCCGGGTGCAGGTGTCGACGTCGATGTGCGAGCCGACCTTGCCGGTCTGCGAGATCAGCTTGAGCCGCGGCAGCTTCTCCAGCAAGGCGCGCGGAAAGTGGGTGCGCTCGCGGATCAGCACCAGCACGTCGGCGTCGCGCAAGCGCACCGACAGCTGGCCGATGCCCTTGACGGTGTTGGTGAAGACCTTGGCGCTGAGCGGTTCAAGGCGGGTGGCGCAGGCGAGCTTGCGCACCGCGTCCTGGTAGTCGTCGAGGATGATGATGTTCATGGTTTGGCCGGCATTCTGCCCTGTCCGCCCGCAAGCCGGCGCCGCTGGCGCTAGCATCGCCGTCACCTGAACATGACTGGAGAGACCGCGATGACGATTTCGATGCACGCCGCCTGCGCCCCGACCTTCGAGCGCATGCTCGGCAACATGCTGAGCTGGCTGGACAAGGCCCAGGCCCATGCGCAAGCGCGCAAGTTCAGCCCTGACAACTACCTCGCCCAGCGCCTGACTGCCGACATGCTGCCGCTGGTCAAGCAGGTGCAGATTGCCGCCGACGCGGCCAAGGGCTGCATGTCGCGCCTGGCCGGCCAGGAAATCCCGAAGTGGGACGACAACGAAGCGACGCTGGACGACCTGCGCGCGCGCATCCGCCGCACCATCGCCCATGTGCAGTCGATCGACGCCGCCGCGCTCGAAGGCTCGGCGACGCGCGAAATCGTGATCCCGCGCCGCACCAGCGAGCCGCTGACGTTCAACGGGCTGAATTACCTGCAGCACTACGCGCTGCCGAACTTCTTCTTCCACACCATGATGGTGTACACGCTGCTGCGCCAGACCGGCGTCGAGCTCGGCAAGCAGGACTACCTGGTCGGCTGAGCGGTGCAGCGGGCATGAATCTCGCGCTCTGGCTGCAGCGCTCGGCGCGGATTCATGGCCAGCGACCGGCGCTGGCGCTGGGGCTGGAGGCGGTGCTCGACTACACCGGGCTGGGCGAGGCGGCTGCGCGCTGCGCCGGTGGCCTGGCCGCGCGTGGCCTGGCCGCCGGTGACCGGGTGGCGCTGTTCATGGACAACGCACCCGACTACCTGGTCGGCCTGTGGGCCTGCTGGTGGCTGGGCGCTGTGGTGGTGCCGATCAACGCCCGCTTGCACGGCCGCGAAGCGGGCTGGATCTGCGGCCACAGCGGTGCCCGCTTGTGCCTGGTCGATGCGCGCCACGCC
>JAUYAJ010000256.1 GCA_030693565.1 Rubrivivax sp. | reverse complement strand
AGCGGCGCTTCGACCAGGTTGGTGCAGGCCAGCAGCCGCAGCCACAGGCGCAAAGCCATGTGGTCGGCGGCGGTGACGCGGGTCTCGGAGTCGACGGCCGCCGGCGGCGTGTGTTCCGGTCCCTGCGTCATGCGGTCGCCGGTCAGCCGCCGAGGACGATCCAGAGCTTGGCGATGTCGGCCGCGCCGTCTTTGGACTGCACGCCGCGCAGCGTCTGCGTGCCGCGCGCCTTGTTGGCCGGCGACTGCAGCTGCGCCATGCCCAGCCGCAGCTTGGCGTCGACCGGGTGCTTGAGGCCGCCCTTGGCGATGGCTTGCTCGATCAGCTTGATGCCGCGGTCGACTTCGCCCATGGTCACGTAGGCATAACCGACCTGGAGCAAGGCGTCGCCGTCTTTCTGATTGGCAGCCTCGCTGGCCTGGCCGGCGATCGAGGCCTTCAGCTCGCTGTCCATCTTCACGGCCAAATCGCGCAGCCGCTGGTGGCGCGCCGCTTCCGGGCCGCTGCCCAGCATGCCGGCCTTGATGCCGCGGTCGACGATGTTCAGGCCCTCGGCGGGCAGCCCGGCCTGCAGTGCGAGCTGCGCCATTTCCATGAAGTCGTCGGTCTTGGTCAGCGTGCCGCTGGCCAGCTTCAGGCGCATGACGTCGAGTGCGAAGCGGTCACCGAAACCACCTTTGCGCGGCAGCCGCGCCAGGTAGGCGGTCCAGTAGTCTTTCTTCGGGTAGTAGCTCAGCAGCTTTTCCAGCGTCGTCAGATAGCCCGCCGTCTGCTCGGTGCGCTGCTGGGCGTCGGCCATGCGCAGCAGGTCGCCTTCGTCGGGGCGTTTGCCGGCTTGTTCGGCAGCGGCCACGGTGGCGGCGGCTTCTTTCAGGATTGCGCCGTAGTCGCCGCTCTGCGACAGCAGGTAGGCCTGCAGCTGCTTGAGCGAGGCGCTGCTGTAGCCGCCCTGCGCGGCCTTGTTCGCCCATTCGTTGGACTTGGTCAGGTTGCGCGTCTGCGCATAAGCCGAGGCGATCTGCTCGGCGTACTGGCCGGCTTCGTTGCCGCTCAGCTTGCCGCTGGAGTAGACGGCTTCGAGCGCCTGGATCGCGGTCGCATGATCGCCGGCGCGCTGGGCGGCGGCGGCTTTCATGCGGTCGATCGTCAGTTGCTCGGCCGGCGTGCGGCCGCTCACCGCTTCGGCTTCGCGCACCTTGGCCAAGGCTTCCTTGGCTTTGCCGGCGCGCAGCAACTCGCTGGCCTGTTGCAGGGGTTTGCCGATCTCCGGGCGCAGGCCTTGCGCGCTGGCGCAGGTCAGCCAACCGGCGGCGAACAGGGCCAGGCCCAGGGTGCGCAGCGTCTTCATGGTCAATTCAGGAACTGTTCGTTGCCGACGATGCCGATCTTGGTCACCCCCAGCCGCTGGGCCGAGGCCATGATCATCGCCACGTACTTGTAGGTCACCAGCTTGTTCGGGCGCAGGTGCACCTCGGGCTGGTCGGCGGTGGCAGCGACGATCGCCAGCTTGGCTTCGAGTTCGCCGCGGTCGGCGACGATCACGCCATTCCAGCCGATCGTGCCGTCGAAGTCGACGTCGATGCGGATGATCTCCGGCGGTTTCGGCGGCGGCGCGGCGTTGTTCGGCACCGGCATGTTCATCTTGACCGCGTGGGTCTGGATCGGGATCGTGATGATGAACATGATCAGCAGCACCAGCATCACGTCGATCAACGGCGTGGTGTTGATGTCGATCATGATGTCGCCATCACTGTCTTCGTTGGCAGAGCCGACATTCATTCCCATCGTGCTCTCCTGGTTACTGCCGCGCGCCACCACGGGCGGGCGGTTCGGTGATGAAACCGACCTTGAAGATGCCGGCGCGCTGGCAGGCCACCACCAGACGGCCGACCGACTCGTAGCGCACTTCGGCGTCGCCGCGGATGTGCACTTCGGGCTGCGGCTCCTTGACCGCCTCGAGCTTGAGCCGGTTCACCAGCGTCTCGGTGTCGGGCAGGCGCTCGATGCCCCAGAACACATCGCCGTCGCGGTTGACCGCCAGCACGATGTTCTCGGGCTTGGTCTGCAACGGGATGTTCTGCTCTTTGGGCAGTTCGAGCTTGATGGTCTGCGTCACCACCGGGATGGTGATCAGAAAGATGATGAGCAGCACCAGCATCACGTCCACCAGGGGCGTGGTGTTGATGGTGGAGTTCATCTGGTCTTCGGCGTCTTCTTCGGCCGGACCTACGTTCATCGACATGGCAAACCTCTGCGCTGTTCAACGGGACAAGAGCCGGGGCGGGCCGCCAGCGGCAGCCCGCACGCGGTCGTCATCCGCGCTTGCCGGCGACGAGCACGTTGTGCAGGTCGGCTGAGAAGGCGCGGGTGCGGTCCATCACGGCCTTGTTGCGACGCAGCAGCCAGTTGTAACCCATCACCGCAGGCACGGCCACGGCCAGGCCGATGGCGGTCATGATGAGCGCCTCGCCGACCGGGCCGGCGACCTTGTCGATCGATGCCTGGCCGCTGATGCCGATCTTGACCAGCGCGTTGTAAATGCCCCAGACGGTGCCGAACAGGCCGACGAAAGGTGCGGTCGATCCGACGGTGGCCAGCAAGGCCATGCCGTCCTGCAAGCGGCCTTGCACGGTGCCGACGGCGCGGTCGACCGACATGCTGATCCAGGTCTGCTTGTCGATCACCTCGACCATCGTGCCTTCGTGGTGGTCGCTGGCGGTGATGCCTTGTTTGGCGATGTAGTGGAAGGCCGAGCCTTCCTTCAAGGTCGCCAGGCCGGCGTTCACCGTACCGGCTTTCCAGAAGGTGGCGGCCGAGGTTTCGGCGCTCTTGAGCATCTGGCGCTGCTCGAAGACCTTGGTGAAGATGACGTACCAGCTGCCCATCGACATGATCAGCAGGACCAACAGGGTGCTGTGGGCGACCATGTCACCTTGTTTCCACAGCGCTTCCAGGCCGTAGGGGTTGTCGAGCGCCTCCTGGACGACTTTGTTCGTCATCACAGCAGCCGGTGCCGGTGCCGGTGCGGCAGCGGCGGGGGCCGAGGCGGCCTGAGCCAGCGCCAGCGTGGGCAGGCTCAGCGCCATGACGAAGGCTGCCAGCGCGCCGGCGAGCATCTTGGTCGCCCACGGGCGAGCCTGGATGGATTGATTCAATGACATGGTTTCTCCAAGGGACAAGCAGGCGCGGCGCTGTCGGCCGCGCGCGGGGGAACAACTGGCAATCAGTCGGTGAGTTTCCAGACGTAGGTGACGCGCGAGGTCAGCTTCTCGGGCTTGCCGGCCAGCGTGCCGGGCTGGCCCTTGCAGGCACGCACTGCCTCCAGCGTGAAGCGATCCAGCATCTTGTGCTCGCGCGAAGGTCCGGCCGACTTCTCGACCGTGGCTTCGGCGATGACGCCGTTGGTGTCCATCGTGTAGACGACCACCACCGTGCCCTGCGCTTCAGCCCGGCGCGTCGCCGTGTTGTATTCAGGCTTCTCGCAGACGTTGAAGTCCAGACGCGGCTCGGTGCGCACCGGGGGGGCGGGCGGTGCCGGCGGTGCGGCCACGACCACCGGCGCCGGCGGCGCTGGTGGCGCGATGCGCACCGGCGGTGCTGGCGGTGGCACGACGATGGTCGTCGTGATCGTCGGCGCTGGCGTCGGCGGCGGGTTGACCACCACTTCGGGCGGTGGCACGAAAGACGGCGGCGGCGGCGCGAACTTGGGCGGCGGCGGCAGATTCTGCGGCGGCGGCGGCTCTGGCGGCTTGACCTCTTCGATGATCTTGGTCTCGATCGGGGCCTTGATGACCTCGATCATGCGTTGAGCCAGACCGGTGACCAGCGCCCACCCTAGCACCAGGTGCAAGGCAATGACGATGCCTATGCCTGTGATGTGCTTGCCCGGGTTGCGCTGTTGCTGGGCGTAATCCAATCAATTCCTCCAGAGCCCCACCCGCAGTTGATGACCGGGGGCTTGCTATCGTCGATGGCCTCGGCCTTGTGAGCCGCAAGCGGCCGGGTCGGCCGCGAAGCGCGCGACTATAGCGTGAAAGCCCGTTGTAACCGGTCGATTGGGCACTCCCGCGGGCCGGTGAAAACCCGCAGGCTCCCCGGTTCACGGGGGCCGGGCCTGCATAGAGTCACCTGTCTATTTGCGTGTGTTGTCCAGCGACGGCGGCGGCGTATACCCGAGCTGGCGTGCTCGGGCTTCGAACTGTGACGCCAGCAAGGGCTGATCGCTGCGCCGGTAGTGGAGTGCCAGGTCGTAGGACGCGATGCCGTTGCCCAGTGCTGCTGCGTACTGCATCCAGCCTTCGTAGCGCGAGCGGTCCCAGCGCGCGGAGTCCGGCCCGACGCTGCGCCCCAGGCGAGCCGCCGCGTCCTTGTCACCGCGCCCGGCCTTGGCGAGCTCGCTCAAAGCCTCGGCGCTGGTGTCGGCCGGGTTCTGGAAGGCGCTGCGATACAGCCGCACGTCGTTTCGCCTGAGCACCTGCACCGCCTCGTTCGCGCCTTCGCGTGCGACGACGGCGCTGCCGGCCAGGCGGCTCTGGGGGTGATTCTTCAAATACTCGTCGGCCATGCGGGCGACGTCGGCGGGCCACAGCGTGGCCTCGATGCGGGCCCAGTCGCCGGCTTCGTCGACGCTGCGAAAGCGCTGTGGCGGCGCTTCAGTGACCGCTGGCGCCGACGCGGCGGCCGACGCCGCGGCCGACGCCGCGGCGACGGTGGGTGCGAATGGCGCTGGTGCTGGCAATTGCGCCAGTCGCCGGCTGCCGCGGGTGTTCTCGGCGATGAAAGGAAACTGCGCGAACTGACGCAGCAACTGGACCGGATGGTTCAGCATGGTCTGCTGGACGTCGTACTTCACCAACCTGAACATGTCGGAGAAGCTGATTTCGTCGGACGCCGTCTCCAGCACCTTGACCAGCGACGCTGTATAGAAGGTGTTGCGCTTGTCGTCGGCCGGCGCAATGGCAGGTCGGCCAGCGCCGGTGGCGAAAGCGATCAAGGTGCCCAGTGGGGCTTCGACCTGGTTGAGACCATCGCCGCCTTCGACCACGGACTTCAAGGACGTGCGGCAGGCATCGATGACGGCGATGGTCAGCCCGGCGGGCCGGCGCGGCAACTGGCCGACCACGTCTTCGGTCAGCGCCATGCTGCCTTTGATCAAGGTCGGTGCGCGCGCTTTCGGGTTCACATGGGCGGCGACGAGCAGGTTTTCGGCGTCGATCTGGGCGCCGTGGCCGGCAAAGTAGAAGAAGACGATGGCGTCAGGTGGCGCTGCGCGCACGCGGGTGACGAACTGCGCCATCGCGGCGCGCGCTTGCGTCATGTCCAGGTCCAGGCCTTGGCTGACGTTGAAGCCCCGCAGTTCCAGCACAGCCCGCAGATCGCGCACGTTCTTGTGGATCGGCGGCAGGTCTTCGCCTTCCGGGTAGTCGCGGTTGCCGATCAACAGTGCCAGCCGCAGCGGCTCCAGTCCGGGGGCACGCGGCTGCGCGTCGCTGGCCTGGGCGAGGATCAGACTCGGAACCGGCAGTGCCACGGCCAGGGCGGCGGCCTGGCGGCGGTTGATCAGGCCCGGCGCGGGCGCGCCGGGCTGGCGGCTGGGGTTGGTGCAGCGGCTCATCGGCGGTCGAATCCCATTGTCATAGGCGCTGCGTCGGCGCGCGACGCTCGCCGACGCAGGCCCCCATCATGTCATCGCGCCGCAGCGCAGCCCAACGCGCCAGCGCCACCCGGCGGGCAGGTCGGCGGCGGCATCGCGCCGCCG
>JAUYAJ010000255.1 GCA_030693565.1 Rubrivivax sp. | reverse complement strand
GTAAGCCCCCAGAACAGCCTCACTCGGCGTTGCAAATGCTCGCCGGGCCACCCGGCCCGCCTGCGCTTTGCGCCTTGATTGAGACTGTTCTGGGGGCTTATGCGGGCCCATGGGATTGCCTCTCAACCTCTGAGGCAGGGGCGTCGTCGTCGGCTGCGTCGGCGGGTGGCGCCGCCGCCACGCGGTAGCTTTCGCTGGCCCAGGCACCGAGGTCGTCGCCGCGGCAGCGTGCGCTGCAGAACGGGCGCCAGCGGTTGGCGGGCGCGAACAGCGTGGGCGCTTTGCAGGTCGGGCAGGGCACGCGGCGCGGCGCCGCGGCGGCTTGGTTCACGCGCACAGCGTCAGTTCGAAGGCCGTGTCGACCGCCGCCGGGCGCAGCCGGCCTTCGGCATCGGCCTTCATCATGCGCACCGACACCATCAAGCGGTGGCCGCTGATCTCGGGCACCAGGCCGTCGCTGCCGTCGACGCGCACGCGCATCAGGTGGTAGGACTTGCCTTGCGGCAGGCTTTGCTGGTAATGGCCGGCCGCGGCCACCATACGCTGCGGCGCGCCACTGTCACGCAGCAAGCCCAGCAGCACTTGCAAGGCCTCGGCCAGCGGCATCAGGCTGGCGGCCCAGCCGAGCAGGTCGGTGCGCCGCCGCGGCGGCTCATGCTGCTGCCAGGCGTAGTAGGCCGGCAGGTCGAACTCGCAGGTGCCGCCGGGGATGTTGATGCGGCTGCGGATGCTCATCAGCCAGTCGTTGGCCGCCAGCACCTGGCCGGCCTTGCCCTGGACCTGGTTGAGGCTGGTGAATACCTGGTCCATGCGTGCGATCACGCCTTCGAGCGCCGCTTCGTCGATGTTCGGGTTGCCGCGGTAGCCGGCGAGCTGGCTCTTGTGGCGCTCGAGCTCCTTGAGCAGATCGGACTTGAGGTCGGCCCGCGAGGCCACGTCCATGATCTCGAAGATGGTCGCCAGCGCGAAGTGGTGGTCGACCGTCGCATCGCGTGCAACCAGCGTGCCGAGGCGCTCGAACAGGTGTTCGAGCCGCATCATCGTGCGGATGCTCTCGGTGAAGGGGTACTCGTAAAGGACCAAGGCGGGGCACTGCGCGCGGCGAGGATGCGCAGGGTCAAATGGAACGGTGCGTCGATTGTTCCACAGGCCCGGCCGCCATCACGGCGCCGGCGTCATCCACAGCGTCCACAAGGCCCGGACCTGCGCGGCCAGGCCGGCGTGGTCGATGCCGTCGTTGAAGATCAGCGCGTCGGCAATCGCGCGCCGGGCCGTGCGGGTGGCTTGCTGGTTGATGACCTGGCGCACGGCGTCGGCGCTCCAGCCTGAGCGCTGCACGACCCGCTCGACCTGGGTCGCTTCGTCGCAGTCGATCACCAGCACGCGGTCGACGCGCTGACGCCACGGGCTTGTGGCGTTCAGCAGCGGCACGTCGAATACCAGCAGCCGGCCCTGCGCCTGCGCTGCCTCAAGCTGGGCTTGCTGGCCTATCAGCGGGTGCAGGATGGCTTCGAGGCGCAGCTTGGCGCCCGCATCGGCAAACACCAGCTCGCGCATGCGCTGGCGGTCGAGGGCGCCGTCGGCGGCCAGTATGTCGGCGCCGAAGGCCGCGGCGATGGCTGGCAAGGCGGCGCCGCCCGGCGCCGTCAGCGCGCGGGCGATGGCGTCGGTGTCGATCAGCAGTGCGCCGCGGCCGACCAGCAGCTGCGCCACCGTGCTCTTGCCGCTGCCAATGCCCCCCGTCAGTCCGAGCGACTGCAGCCGGTTCACGCCCAGCCCATCAGCGCCAGCACTTGCGGCAACCCGACCAGCAGCACGGCGACGCCGCCGCCGGCCAGAAAGGGCCCGAAAGGCACGAAACGGCCTTCGCGCAACGAGCTCGTGAGCTTCATGCCAATGCCGACCACAGCGCCGAGCACCGAGGCAAAGAGCACGATCGGCAGGATGGCCTGCCAGCCCAGCCAGGCACCGAGCGCGGCGAGCAGCTTGAAGTCGCCATAGCCCATGCCTTCCTTGCCGGTGGTCAGCTTGAACAGCCAGTACACCGACCACAGCGACAGGTAGCCCGTGGCAACGCCGCCCAGCGACGCGCTCAGCGACAGGCCGGGCAGCGCACCAAGCGCTGCGGCAGTCAGCCCCGCCCACAGCAGCGGCAGCGTCAGCGCGTCGGGCAGCAAGGTGGTGTCCCAGTCGATCGCCGCCAGTGCCAGCAGCACCGCCGCCATCACGCACCAGAGCAGCAGCACGGGCTGCGGGCCGAGCCGCCAGGCCAGCGCGGCGAACAGCGCCGCCGTCAGCAATTCGATGAAGGGGTAGCGGGCCGAAATGCGGGTGCCGCAGGCCGAGCAGCGCGCTTTCAGCGCGATCCAGCTGACGACCGGGATGTTCTCGAACCAGCGGATGCGATGGCCGCAGGACGGGCAGCGCGAGGCCGGGCGGGCGATGCTCAGCGGCCGCAGCAGTTCAATCGTCTTGCCCAGCGCGCTGCCGGCCTGCGTCAGCCCGGCCGGCGCTTCGGCCTGGAAGACGCGGCGAAACGACTCGCGGTCGTCGAGCTGGGCGGCGACGTCGGTCCACCACTGGCGCTCGAGCATCAGCGGCAGCCGGTGCACGACGACGTTGAGAAAGCTGCCCACCAGCAGCCCGAGCAGGCCCAGTGCCCAGGGCGAGAGCAGCAGGTCCAGCGGCAGCTCCTGCGCCAGCATGGCCGCCACTAGACCACCGCTCCGAGCTTGAAGATGGGCAGGTACATCGACACCACGATGCCGCCGATCAGCACGCCCAGGATGACGATGATGAAAGGCTCCATCAGGCTCGACAAGCCCTTGACCATTTCGTCGACCTCTTCCTCGTAGAACTCGGCCGCCTTGCCCAGCATGTGGTCGAGCGAGCCCGACTCTTCGCCGATTGCCGACATCTGCAACACCATGGTCGGGAAGACGCCGGTGGCCGTCATCGCCGTGGTCAGCGCCGATCCGGTGGAGACGTCTTTCTGGATCTGTTCGGTGGCCTGCGCGTAGACCGCATTGCCCGAAGCGCCGCCGACCGAGTCGAGCGCCTCGACCAGTGGCACGCCGGCGGCGAACATTGTCGACAACGTGCGCGTCCAGCGCGCGATCACGCTCTTGTGGACGAGGCCGCCGAACACCGGCAACTTCAGCATCACGCGGTCCATGAACATCTGCATCTTCACCGAGCGCTTCCAGGACTCAAGGAAGAAGTAGATGCCACCGAACAGCAGGCCGAAGATGGCCCACCACCAGGAGACGAAGAACTCCGACAGCGCAATGATGAACAGCGTGGGTGCCGGCAGGTCGGCACCGAAGGAGCTGAAGACTTCCTTGAAGGCCGGGATGACGAAGATCATGATCACCGTCAGCACGACGAAGGCCACGACCATGACCGCGATCGGATACATCAAGGCCGACTTGATCTTGCTCTTGATCGCCATCGTCTTTTCCTGGTAGATCGCCAGCCGATCCAGCAAGGCGTCCAGGATGCCGCCGGCCTCGCCGGCCTCGACCAGGTTGCAGTAAAGCGCGTCGAAGTGCAGCGGGTGACGGCGGAAGGCGGCCGACAAGCTGGTGCCGGTCTCGACGTCGGAGCGGATGTCGTTGAGCAGCTTGGTCATGCGCGGGTTGGCGCTGCCGCGGGCGACGATGTCGAAGGACTGCAGCAGCGGCACGCCGGCCTTCATCATCGTCGCCAGCTGGCGGGTGAAGATGGCGATGTCGCGCTGCTTGATCGAGCGCCCGCCGCTGCTGCGGCGCTTCTTGACCTTGCTGACCAGAATGCCTTGCCGGCGCAAGGTGGCGTTGACCACGGCCTGACCACCGGCGCGGATCTCGCCGCGCACCAGCTTGCCGTTCTTGTCCTTGCCCTCCCACTCGAAGATGGCTTCTTTGGGGTTTCGGGCCGCTGCGGCTGTCGCCATGGTGAGTTCGTCCGGGAGAGGCGTTGCAGGAGATTGATGGGGGCGGCGGCTGCGCTTACTCGTTGGTCACGGTGATGACCTCTTCGAGCGTCGTCATGCCGCCGCGGACCTTGAGCAGGCCCGACTGGCGCAGGTCGCGCACACCTTCGAGCTGGGCTTGCTTGGCGATGTCGAGCGCGGTGCCTGAAGCCAGGATGATGCGCTGAATGGCTTCGGTGATCGGCATCACCTGGTACAGGCCGACGCGGCCTTTGTAGCCGTTGTTGCAGGCCGAGCAGCCGACCGCGCGATAAGGCTTCCAGTTGCCGTCCAGGTCTTCGGCGGCGAAGCCGGCTTTGAGCATCGCCTCGCGCGGGTAGTCGGCGGGCTTCTTGCACGCCTCGCAGAGCCGCCGGGCCAGCCGCTGCGCGGTGATCAGCAGCACGCTGGCGGCGATGTTGAACGGCGCCACGCCCATGTTGAGCAGCCGCGTCAGCGTCGTCGGCGCGTCGTTGGTGTGCAGCGTCGACATCACCAGGTGGCCGGTTTGCGCGGCCTTGATGGCGATGTCGGCGGTGTCCAGGTCGCGGATCTCGCCGACCATGATGATGTCCGGGTCCTGGCGCAGAAAGGACTTCAGCGCCGCCGCGAAGGTCAGCCCGGCGCGGTCGTTGACGTTGACCTGGTTGACGCCAGGCAGGTTGATTTCTGCCGGGTCCTCGACAGTGGCGATGTTCACGCCGGGCTGGTTGAGCAGGTTCAGGCAGGTGTACAGCGACACCGTCTTGCCGCTGCCGGTGGGCCCGGTGACCAGGATCATGCCGTAGGGGCGGCCGATCGCCAGCAGCAGGCGCTCCTTCTCGATCTTCTCGTAGCCCAGCGCCTCGATGCCGAGCTTGGCGCTCGACGGGTCGAGGATACGGATCACGACCTTCTCGCCGAACAGCGTGGGCAGCGTGCTGACGCGAAAGTCGATCGCCTTGCTGCCGAACTTCAGCTTCATGCGGCCGTCTTGCGGGACACGTTTTTCGGCGATGTCCATGCGCGAGATGATCTTGATGCGCGAAGCCAGCTTGTCCTTGATCGCGATCGGCGGCTGGGTGATCTCGCGCAGTTCGCCGTCGATGCGAAAGCGCACCCGGTAGTGGTATTCGTAAGGCTCGAAGTGCAGGTCGGAGGCGCGCAGATTGATGGCGTCGATCAGCATCTTCTGCAGGAAGCGCACCACCGGCGCGTCCTCGACCTCGGCCGAGACGTCGTTGCTCTCGGCGGCCGCGGCGGTGTCTTCGTCGCTGACGTCGAACTCGAAGTCGCCGCCGGCCAGCGAATCCAGCACCTCGTTGGCGCTTGCGCTCTGGGCCTCGAGCTGGCGCATCAGCTTGTCGTACTCGACGATCACCCACTCGGGGGTCAGCTGGGTGGCGAACTTGATGCGCTCGACGGCTTCCTGGTCGGTCGGGTCGGCGGCGCCGATGAACAGCCGGTTGCCGCGCTTGCCGAGCACGATCAGCTGGTACTGGTTGGCGATCTTGCTCTCGACAAGGTTGCGCGGCAGCTTTTGCAGGTCGATCGCATTGAGGTCGAGCAGCGGCAGCGCCAGCGCCACCGACAACGCATGCGCGAGTTCGTCGGGCTTGAGCGCGCCGGCCGAAATGACGGCGGCCACGAAGCTGCTCTTGCGCTCCTTGGCGCTCTTGGTCAGGTCTTCGGCGACGCGGGCGCTGAGGCGGCCGGCATGGACGAGAACGCGCGCCACGCCGGACAGCGACGAGTGTGCGGGTTCGACAAGGGTGTCAACAGCCATTGCAGGCCGCTAGCGAAGGGCGTTCATCCGAACGATCATCGCCGATCACCCTGTTGCTGTAAATCGCAGAAAAGCACGCTTTGCGGGCCTCACATCGGCGCTTACCGATGCTTGCAATGGCGGGTCGGCGGCGCTTGATCGCGGCGGACCCATCCATCATTGGTCGGGGTGAGAGGATTCGAACCTCCGGCCTCTACGTCCCGAACGTAGCGCTCTACCTGGCTAAGCTACACCCCGATGAAACAACCGCGCATCGGCGCGGTTGTTTGCCACGGCCAAACCCGTCAACTGGACCGGTGGATCGACCGAGCGCACAATTCTAGCAGAGCCTGACGGACCGCCGACGGCGGCAACATGTCCAGGCAGTCGCGCGCCTGATCGGCCTCGCGCTGGGCGGCGGCCCGCGTCGCGTCGAGCGCGCCGGTGCGGCGCACGATCTCCAGGATCTGCGGCATCTGCGCCACCTCGCCATGTTCGATGGCGCCGCGGATCAGCGCGCGTTCACCCTCGTCGGCGCGCTCCATCGCGATCAGCAACGGCAGCGTGGGCTTGCCCTCGCGCAAATCGTCGCCAACGCTCTTGCCGAGCGCCTCGCTGTCGCCGTCGTAGTCGAGCAAGTCGTCGACGAGCTGGAATGCCGTGCCCAGCGCGCGGCCATAGCCGGCGCAGGCGTCCTCGATCTGCGGGCTGGCGTTGCCCAGCACCGCGCCCAGGCGTGCGCTGGCCTCGAACAGCTTGGCGGTCTTGAAGCGGATCACGCGCAGGTATTCGTCGACCGCCAGATCGGCGTCGTGCATGTTCATCAGTTGCAACACCTCGCCCTCGGCGATGACGTTGGTGGCTTCGGCCAGCACGTCGAGCACGCGCATCCGGTTCACCGACACCATCATCTGGAAGGCGCGCGAATAGAGGAAGTCGCCGACCAGCACGCTGGCGGCGTTGCCGAAGACCGCGTTCGAGGTGGCGCGCCCGCGGCGCAGCATCGACTCGTCGACGACGTCGTCGTGCAGCAGCGTTGCGGTGTGGATGAATTCGACGATGGCGGCCAGTTCGAAGCGCTCCGGGCCTTCGAAGCCCAGCGCTTGCGAGAACAGCAGCACCAGCCGGGGCCGGATGCGCTTGCCCCCGGCGCTGATGATGTACTGGGCGATCTGGTCGATCAGGCTCACCCGTGACGACAGCCGGTCACGGATGACGGCGTCGACTTGGCGCATCGCGTCATCCAGCGGATCCGCGGCGGAGTTGGGGGCGGGGGTGTCGAGCACGTTGAGGGGGCCTGAGGGGCGAGCGCTGATTATAGGAATCGAGCGCGAGCGCCCGATTGGCTGGCCGGCGAGGGTGTCGGCGGCCTTGCTGACGCCGGCCGCGCGGGCCGCCCGGTCGGGCAGTGGCTCCATCGTTTGCAATGAGTGATATACTCGAAGGCTGTTCGCGCTTGACGGACCCCTGTTGCCATGGCTGGATGCCGGCCGCGACGAGGCGGGTTTCTTGTCGGCGCCGGGCAGGCTGGCGGGCACGGCGCCTGCCGACGGCGTCTGCATTGGACGCCGAATTCACTGAAAGGGCACACATGTACGCGGTCATAAAAACCGGTGGCAAGCAATACAAAGTTGCAGCCGGCGAAAAGATCAAGGTAGAACAGATAGCTGCGGACGTGGGCCAGGAAATCGTGATCGAGCAGGTGTTGGCGCTGGGCGCTGGCGCGGACCTGCAGATCGGGACACCCTGGGTCGCGGGTGCCAGCGTCAAGGCCACGGTCCTGGCGCATGGCAAGCATGACAAGGTGCGCATCTTCAAGATGCGCCGCCGCAAGCATTACCAGAAGCACGGCGGTCACCGCCAGACCTACACCGAGTTGCAGATCGCATCGGTGGACGGCGCCACGAGCGCCTGAAGGAGCAACAAGCATGGCACAGAAAAAAGGCGGCGGCTCAACCCGCAACGGCCGCGATTCGCAGCCCAAGATGCTTGGCGTCAAGGTGTTCGGCGGCCAGACCATTCCGGCCGGTTCGATCATCGTGCGCCAGCGTGGCACCAAGTTCCATCCGGGAACCAACGTCGGCATCGGCAAGGATCACACCTTGTTCGCTTTGATCGACGGCTCGGTGTCGTTCAAGATCAAGGGCGCCAACAACCGGCAGACGGTTTTCGTCACCCCGGTCTGAGGTTCCTCGCGTCAGGCTCGAAGCCCCGGCTTGCCGGGGCTTCGTCGTTTGACGCCTGCAGTTAGCATCGCACCACCATGAAATTCGTCGACGAAGCCACCATCGATATCGCCGCTGGCAACGGTGGCGCCGGCTGCATGAGCTTTCGGCGCGAGAAGTTCATCCCCTTCGGCGGACCCAATGGCGGCGACGGCGGCCGTGGCGGCAGCATCTGGGCCACCGCCGACCGCAACATCAACACGCTGATCGACTACCGCTATGCGCGCCGCCACGAAGCGCGCAACGGAGAGGCCGGGCGCGGCTCCGATCAGTTCGGCGCCGCCGGCGCCGACATCGAACTGCGCATGCCGGTGGGCACGATCATTGCCGACGCTGAAACGGGCGAGGTGCTGGTCGAACTGCTCGAGCATGGCCAGCGCGAGTCGCTGGCCAAGGGCGGCGACGGTGGTTTTGGCAACCTGCATTTCAAAACCAGCACCAACCGCGCCCCGCGCCAGAAGACGCCGGGCTGGCCGGGCGAGGAGAAGAAGCTCAAGCTCGAGCTGCGCGTGCTCGCCGACGTCGGTCTGCTGGGCATGCCCAACGCCGGCAAGTCGACGCTGATCGCGTCCGTGTCCAACGCGCGGCCGAAGATCGCTGACTACCCGTTCACGACGCTGCACCCCAATCTGGGCGTGGTGCGCGTGGCGCCCGAGAAGAGCTTTGTCATCGCCGACGTGCCCGGTCTCATCGAGGGGGCGTCCGAAGGCGCCGGGCTCGGACACCAGTTCCTGCGCCATCTGCAGCGCACCCGCTTGCTGCTGCACGTGGTCGACTTTGCGCCTTTCGATGACACGATCGATCCGGTGGCGCAGGTTCGTGCGATCGCCACCGAGCTGAAGAAGTACGACCCCAAGCTGCACGCCAAGCCGCGCTGGATGGTGCTCAACAAGCTCGACATGGTGCCGGCCGAGGAGCGCGAGGCCCGCGTCAAGGACTTCGTGCGCCGCCTGCGCTGGAAGGGCCCGGTGTTCCAGATCTCGGCGCTGGCGCGCGAAGGCCTGAAGCCACTCACCGACGCCATCTACATGCATGTCGCCGAGCACCAGCGCGAGAAGCCGCTGCCCGACCCGCGCTTCGAGGACGAGGTTGGCGGTGACTAGCCTGATCGCTGGCGCGCGGCGCATCGTCGTCAAGGTCGGCTCCAGCCTGGTCACCAACGAAGGTCGTGGTGTTGACGCCGAGGCGATCGGCAACTGGTCGCGCCAGCTGGCTGCGCTGGCCGGCCAGGGCCGCGAGCTGGTGATGGTGTCCAGTGGCGCCATCGCCGAAGGCATGAAGCGCCTGGGCTGGGCGGCGCGGCCCAAGGAGTTGCACGAGTTGCAGGCTGCGGCCGCAGTCGGCCAGATGGGCCTGGTGCAGATGTACGAGACCAAGCTGCGCGAGCACGGCATGGCCAGCGCCCAGGTGCTCCTGACCCACGCCGACCTGGCCGACCGCGAGCGCTACCTGAACGCGCGCTCGACGCTGCTGACGCTGTTGGCGCTGAAGGTGATCCCGGTCGTCAACGAGAACGACACCGTCGTCAACGACGAGATCAAGTTCGGTGACAACGACACCCTGGGTGCGCTGGTGGCCAACCTCGTCGACGCCGACGCGCTGGTGATCCTGACCGACCAGCGTGGCCTTTTCTCCGCCGATCCGCGGCGCGACCCGAGTGCGCGCTTCGTCGACGAAGCCGACGCTGGCGACGCCGCGCTCGAGGCCATGGCCAGCGGCGCCGGCTCGAGCATCGGCCGCGGCGGCATGATCACCAAGGTGCTGGCGGCTCGCCGCGCCGCCAGCAGCGGTGCCCACACCGTGATCGCCTGGGGCCGCGAGCCCGACGTGCTGCTGCG
>JAUYAJ010000238.1 GCA_030693565.1 Rubrivivax sp. | reverse complement strand
ATCACGCAGATGGCGCAGACCGCCGTGTGCAACCGCCACCATTCGCTGGACCAGCAGCTGTGCCGCTGGCTGCTGCTGAGCCTGGACCGGCTGCCCGGCAACGAGCTGGTGATGACGCAGGAACTCATCGCCAACATGCTGGGCGTGCGCCGCGAAGGTGTCACCGAAGCCGCGCTGCAGTTGCAAAAGCGCGGCCTGATCAGCTACGCACGCGGGCGCATCACCGTGCTCGACCGCCCGGGCCTGGAGGCGCGCACCTGCGAGTGCTACGCGGTGGTCAAGCGCGAGTACGACCGCCTGCTGCCCGCCGTGCTGGCCAGCTGAGGCGGCTGAGGCGGCTGCGCAGCCGCCCGGGCCGCTGCGAGCGCCCCGGGCGCGCGCTATGTGCGCCATGGCACAGACACCCGACAGTGCAGCGCACACACTGGGGCCAGAGCCCGCCAGGCGCCTGGTTTCGGCACGGCCGCAAGGCCGTGCGGCCGGCACCACACCCGGCGCGGCCTGTCCACCGGAGACCCTGTTGAGCCCCGCCCAAAACCACCTGATTGAACTGCTTCCCCGCCGCGACAAAGCGCGCCTGCTGGCGCTTTGTGAGCCCGTGCCCCTGGTGATGAGTGAATTGCTGGTCGAGGCCGGCACGCCGGCGCGCCATGTCTACTTCCCCACCGAAGGCTTCATTTCGCTGGTGGCGCGGGTCGACGACCACCCCGGTCTGGAGGTTGGTATGGTGGGGCGTGAAGGCATGGTCGGCGCACCGCTGGCGGTGGGTGTGACGGTCTCGCCGCTGCGCGCGCTGGTGCAAGGCCCGGGCTCGGCCTTGCGCATGGGCCTGGCGCCGTTCAAGCGTGAGCTGGTCGGATGCCCACCGCTCAAGCGCCTGCTCGACCGCTATTTCTACGTCCTGATGGCGCAACTGGTGAGCTCCGCCGGCTGCCTGCGCTATCACCTCATCGGCCCGCGCCTGGCACGCTGGCTGCTGATGACGCAGGACCGCGCGCAGGCCGACCACTTCCGCGTCACCCACGAGTTCCTGGCCTACATGCTGGGCGTGCGCCGAGTCGGCGTGACGACGGCTGCCAGCGCCTTGCAACGTCAAGGGCTCATCACCTACCGCCGCGGCGCGCTGTCGGTGCTGGACCGGCCCGGGCTGCAGGCCGCGGCTTGCAGCTGCTATGCCGCCGACTGCAAGGTCTATGCGCAGCAGATCGGCAAAACGCCAGCGGCGGCCTGAGCGTTCAGGCGGTCGAGTCGGCCTCAGCCGCGCAAGTGCTGCGCGCGCGGCTCAAGCGCCTGGCCGTCTGCATAGACCTTGCGATGGTCGTAGCGGAGCGTACCTGGCGCGCCTCGGCGCACCAGGCCAGTCCACCCGCAACGTGGTGCCGGGCAGGCAAATCGCCAGATCGGCACAAACACGCTGATCAGGCGGTCGATGAGGCCTCGCGGCACGCGCTTGACGGGGGCCTGGCAATGCGGACAAGCCAGGCGCTGGGGAGAAAGTGTCTTCATGTTGGCCGCAGCATGCGCTGTCGGCGTGGCCAGGTCTGTGCGCTGGCGCACACCACCGCCTGGTCACCGAGGCCGGCGCAGGAATCCCGGACCTTGGTGCGTTAACGCACCGATGCGCCAGACGGGTTGTCCTAAGCTGCGCTCTGGCGCCCTCGACCTGTGGGCGCAAGGAAGCCTCATGAACCCATCGACGAACTTCGCCGCGACGCCCTGGCTGACGCCGAACGGGCGCTTCGAATGACGGCCGCCCTGGCGCAGCTGCCGCCCGTCCCGGCCGTCCCGGCGGCGGCGCGCTCGCTGTTCGCCCCCGCCACGAAGTGGCCGCGCTCGGGTATCGCGACAACCAGCGCAGTGCAACGCTTCGCACGCCAAGCGTCGCCTGCGGCCGCGTCTGACCCGAGCCTGTTGTGCGTCGACCCCGGTCCGCTCGACGTGGCGGGCGGCGCCGGCCGCCGCGCCACCGACAGCGACACCGTGGCCGACGACTGGGATCAGCTCTTCGTGGTCGTCACCGCCCGCCTGGCGCAGATTCTTGGCGAGCCGCCCGCCACCGGCATGGTGATGCACGATGCCGTTGCCGACTGCATGCTGGCGCTGACCCAGTTGCAGGCCTTGCGCGCGCGCCAGCGCGGCGTCGACCGCCGTCTTGAAGGCAAGCTGCGGCGCTCCAGCGGCGCGCTGGCCGCGGCCCAGGTCGAGTTGCGCCAGGCCCGCCATGACGCGCAGCACGACAGCCTGACCTCGCTGCCCAACCGCGGCAGCTTCGACGTCCACCTGAGTCAGGCCCTGCACCGCAACGACCGCCCGAACCCGGCGCTGGCGGTGCTGTTTCTCGACCTCGACGGCTTCAAGCCCGTCAACGACCGCCACGGCCACCACACCGGCGACGCGTTGCTGCGCACAGTGGCCAGCCGCCTGCGCCGCGCGATGCGCAAGCACGACATGGTCTGCCGGCTCGGTGGCGACGAATTCGCCTGCATCCTGTCCGCCCCCGGTGGGCGGGCGCAACTCAGCCAGATCGCCACCCAGCTGTTCGACGCCGTGTCGGCGCCGCTTGAAGTGGCCGGCCTGACACTGAAGATGCGGCCCAGCATGGGCATCGCGCAGTGCCCCAGCGACGGCGACACCGTCGCCACCTTGCTCAAGCACGCCGACGCGGCGATGTACCGCGCCAAACGCAGTCAGCTGGGGTTTGCGTTCTTTGACCGCGGCGTCGATCTCTGACCCGGCTTACGCGGCCGCCTTGCCCGCGGCCAGTTCGCCGCAGTAAGCCAGCAGGTCTTCGATCGCGCCCGACTTGTCGAACATGCGCTCGGCGCCCAGTTCCAGGCAGCGCCGGCGCATGTCGGCGGTGGCGTAGTTGCTCAGCACCACCAGGTGATTGCGGCGCGGCAGATGGCTGGCCGCGCGCAGCACGCCCAGGCCGGAACCGCCGGCCAGAAAGAGATCGACGATGACCAGGTCCGCGTGCTGGTCCGGGTCGCCCAGCCAGCGCAGCGCGGCGGCTTCGTCGGCGGCCCAGCCCACCACCTCGACGGGCGCCAATTCCTCCAGCGTCGCGATCAGGTTCTCGCGGATCACCGGACTGTCTTCGACGATGAAGGTCTTTAACACGGGCATGGACGGCAATCGGGCGGCGGCACTCGGCCGGCGCGGGCCGCAGACCTGCCTGAAGTATGGCCGCCAGCACCCAGGGCGCGCCATCGGCGGTGCACCGCTTCGCCTGTAGGCCTTGTCCTACAGGCGAAGCGGTGCGCTGTGTGCGCCGGCGCACAGACGCTGCGCGTGCGCTTCTGCGATAGTCCACGATCCTGCGCGCGTCCGCACCCGCCCGCGGCCCCGGCGATCCTGCCCTGAACCCCGTTCGCCGAAACGAAAGCGCCGCCATGAAGAAAGCCGGACACGCTGCCGCCAGTGCCGCAGCCTCGGACGGCGTCAATGCCTCGGCCGAAGACCAGCGGCAAAAGGCATTGCTCAAGACCGGTGCGCTGCAGACCGCGATCCTGAACAGCGCCAATTTCTCCAGCAT
Source organism: Rubrivivax sp. (assembly GCA_030693565.1). Taxonomy (GTDB): domain Bacteria; phylum Pseudomonadota; class Gammaproteobacteria; order Burkholderiales; family Burkholderiaceae_C; genus Rubrivivax. The sequence continues at coordinate 8,646 of JAUYAJ010000238.1, read as the reverse complement.
CGCCACCGACGCCAGCGGCGTGATCCAGATCTTCAACGTCGGCGCCGAGCACATGCTGGGCTACGCCGCTGCCGACGTGGTGAACAAGATCACCCCGGCCGACATCTCCGATTCGCTTGAACTGATCGAGCGCGCCAAGGAACTCAGCACTGAGCTCGAGATCCCGATCGCGCCCGGATTCGAGGCCCTGGTCTTCAAGGCCTCGCGCGGCATCGAGGACATCTACGAGCTGACCTACATCCGCAAGGACGGCAGCCGCTTCCCGGCGGTGGTCTCGGTGACCGCATTGCGCGACGCCCAGGACGCCATCATCGGCTACTTGCTGATCGGCACCGACAACACCGCGCGCAAGCTGGCCGACGGCAAGCTGCGCGCGGCAGGCCAGTACGCGCGCAGCCTCATCGAGGCCTCGCTCGACCCGCTGGTGACCATCAGCCCGCAAGGCAAGATCACCGACGTCAACGAGGGCTCCGTCAAGGTGACCGGCGTGCCGCGCGAGAAACTCATCGGCACCGATTTCTCGGATTACTTCACCGAGCCCGAGAAGGCGCGCGAGGGCTACCGGGAAGCCTTCTCCAAAGGCTCGGTCACCGACTACCCGCTCACCATTCGGCGCGATGACGGGCGTCTCACCGACGTGCTCTACAACGCCTCGATCTACAAGGACGCGCAGGGGGCGGTGCTCGGCGTCTTCGCGGCGGCCCGCGACGTGACGGGCCAGAAGAAGACCGAAGCCAAGTTCCGGGGTTTCCTGGAGTCCGCTCCTGACGGCGTGGTCATCGTGGACGCCACGGGCCAGATGGTGCTGGTCAACGCCAAGACCGAGCGCCTCTTCGGCTATGAGCGCCATGAAATGCTGGGCCAGAAAGTCGAGCTTCTCATCCCGACGCGCATGCACGCCCAACACCTGAAGCACCGCGACGGCTTCATCGCCGAACCCAAAGCCCGCGGCATGGGCGCCGGCGCAGCGCTCTACGGACGGCGCAAGGACGGTTCCGAGTTCCCCATCGAGGTCAGCCTCAGCCCGCTGGAAACCGAGGCCGGCGTCCTCGTCTCCAGTTCCATCCGCGACGTGACCCAGCAGAAGCAGGCCTCGCAGTACGCGCGCAGCCTGATCGAGGCTTCGCTCGACCCGCTGGTCACCATCAGCCCGGAAGGCAAGATCACCGACGTCAACGCCGGCTCCGTCGAAGTCACCGGCGTCCCGCGCGACAAGCTCATCGGGGCCGATTTCTCCGACTACTTCACCGAGCCCGAGAAGGCGCGCGAAGGCTACCGGGAAGCCTTCCTGAAAGGCTCGGTCACCGACTACCCGCTCACCATCCGGCACCAGAGCGGCCGCCTCACCGACGTGCTCTACAACGCCTCGGTCTACCGCGATGTGCAGGGCGTCGTGCTCGGCGTGTTTGCGGCTGCCCGCGACATCACGGCGCGCAAACTGGCCGAAGCAGCGTTGCTCAAGGCCGGCGCACTGCAACGCGCGATCTTTGAAAGCGCCAACTTCTCCAGCATCGCCACCGACGCCAGCGGCGTGATCCAGATCTTCAACGTCGGCGCCGAGCGCATGCTGGGCTACGCCGCCGCCGACGTGATGAACAAGATCACCCCGGCCGACATCTCCGATCCGCTCGAACTGCTCGAACGCGCGGCGCAACTCAGCAACGAACTCGACCTGCCGATCGCGCCCGGATTCGAGGCCCTGGTCTTCAAGGCTTCGCGCGGCATCGAAGACATCTACGAGCTGACCTACATCCGCAAAGACGGCAGCCGCTTCCCGGCGGTGGTCTCGGTGACGGCCTTGCGCGACGCCCAGGCCGCCATCATCGGCTACCTGCTGATCGGCACCGACAACACGGCGCGCCAGCAGGTCGAGGCCGAGCGCAAGCGCCTCGACGCGGTGCTGCAGGAGAACCACCTCGAGCTGAAGAAAGCCAAGGTCGCGGCCGACGAGGCCAATCTGGCCAAATCGGACTTTCTCTCGTCGATGAGCCATGAGCTGCGTTCGCCGCTCAACGCCATCCTGGGCTTTGCGCAGCTCATTGAAACCGGGAACCCGCTGCCCACCGTGGGCCAGAAGGACAGCATCGATCAGATCCTGCAGGCCGGCTGGTACCTGCTGGAGCTGATCAACGAGATCCTCGATCTGGCGCTGGTCGAATCGGGCAAACTGTCGTTGTCGCTTGAGCCGATCTCGCTGGCCGAGGTGATGGCCGACTGCCAGGCCATGATCGAGCCGCAAGTGCAAAAGAGCGGCATCCAGGTCTTCTTCCCCGGACCTCAGGGCCCGTGGGTGATTCGGGCCGACCGCACCCGCGTCAAGCAGGTGCTGCTCAACCTGCTGTCCAACGCCATCAAATACAACCGCGTCGGCGGCCGCGTCGACGTGCGCTGCGAGGCCGGTGCCGCAGGCCGCACGCGTGTCAGCGTGCAGGACACCGGCGAAGGCCTGTCGGCCGACAAGCTGTCGCAGCTGTTCCAGTCCTTCAACCGCCTGGGGCAGGAGGCTGGCGCCCAGGAAGGCACCGGCATCGGCCTGGTGATGAGCAAGCGCCTGGTCGAGCTGATGGGCGGGCGCATCGGCGTCGACAGCAGCGTCGGCGTCGGCTGCGTCTTCTGGTTCGAGCTCGACACCAGCGTCGCGGTGCAAGCGGTCGCCGGGCCCGACGAAACCCGGCTGGCGGCGGTACCCAGCGCGGCGACCGGCGTCGCGCTTTGCACGCTGCTGTATGTCGAGGACAACCCGGCGAACCTGAAACTGGTGGAGCGGCTGCTCGAGCGCCGGCCTGACATTCGTCTGCTGAGCGCACGCGACGGCCGGCGCGGTGTCGAAATGGCATGCACCCACCAACCCGACGTGATCCTGATGGACATCAACCTGCCGGGTATCAACGGCATCACGGCGCTGCGCATCCTGGCCGAAGACGCCACGACGGCGCACATCCCGGTGGTGGCCCTCAGCGCCAATGCGATGCCGCACGACATCGAGAAAGGCTTGCGCGCGGGCTTCTTCCGCTACATGACCAAGCCCATCAAGGTGGGCGAGTTCATGGCCACACTGGACGCGGCGTTCGAGCACGCGCGCACCGAGCAAGAAGGAGAACCCCGATGAAATTGCCTGAGGCCGAGATCCGCGCCGCCCGCATCCTGATCGTCGACGACCAGGAGGCCAATGTGCGCCTGCTCGAGCGCTTGCTCGGCGAGGCCGGCTACAGCGCCGTCACGTCGACGATGGACCCGCTGCAGGTCTGCGACCTGCATCGCCAGCACGACCACGACCTGATCCTGCTCGACCTGCAGATGCCGGTGATGGACGGCTTTGCGGTCATGGCGGCGCTGAACCTGGAGGCCGGCGACAGCTACCTGCCGGTGATCGTGCTCACAGCCCAGCCCGGCCACAAGCTGCAAGCCTTGCAAGCCGGGGCCAAGGACTTCATCAGCAAGCCCTTCGACCTGCTGGAGGTCAAGACCCGCATCCGCAACATGCTGGAAGTGCGGCTGCTGTACCGCCGGCTCGAAGCCCACAACGAGGTGCTGGAGCGCACCGCCGAGCTGCGGGCCAGTGAAGCGCGCTTTCGCAGCCTGACCGAGCTGGCTTCGGATTGGCACTGGGAGCAAGACAAGGACGACAACTTCACCCAGGTCACCGGGCCGGTGCTGGCGATGCTGGGCCTGCAAGGCCAAACGCCGGCCGACAGCGCCGAGCCAGCGCCGCAGGGCGGCTGGAACGAAGCCGAGCGCGAGGCGCTGCGCGAGGCGATCGCGGCACGCCAGCCTTTTCTCGACTTCGCCATCAGCCGTGTCGACGCCGACGGCGGGGTGCAGCATTACCGCGTCAGCGGCGAGCCGATGTTCACGCAGTCCTGCCAGTTCATCGGCTATCGCGGCGTCGGCGTCGCCATGAGCGCACCCCCCGCGGGCCTGCGCTAGTGCGGCCCGCGATGCCGTCCGCGCACCCCAGCCCGAGCCACAACCGATTGCTCGCCGCGCTGCCCGACGCCGAGTACGCGTCGCTGGCCGCGCACCTGGAACCGGTGACGCTGGCGCTGGGCGACATGCTCTACGAGCCCGGCCAGCCACTGCAGCACGCCTGCTTCCCCACCAGCGCCGTGGTCTCGCTGTACTACGTCACAGCCAGCGGCGCGGCGGCCGAATCGGCCGGTGTCGGCAACGAGGGCATGGTCGGCATTTCACTCTTCATGGGCGGCAACAGCACGCCAAGCTCGGCCGTGGTGCAGACGGCTGGCCAGGGCTATCGCCTGGATCGCCACCGCCTGTGCCAAGCCTTCAAGCGTGAGGGCTTGTTCCAGGGACTGCTGCTGCGCTACACGCAGGCGCTGATCACCCAGATCTCGCAGACCGCGGCCTGCAACCGCCACCACTCGGTTGAGCAGCAGCTCAGCCGCTGGCTGTTGCTGACGCTGGACCGCGGCCCAGCGCGCGAGCTGGTGATGACGCAGGAACTGGTGGCCGGCGTGCTCGGCGTGCGCCGCGAGAGCATCACGCAGGCCGCCAGCAACTTGCAGCAAGGCGGCTACATCCGCTACCGCCGCGGCCACATCAGCGTGTCCGACCCCAAGGGCTTGGAAACGCGCGCCTGCGAGTGTTATGGCGTGGTCAAGACCGAACTGGCGCGGCTGCTGAACGACGAGCGTTTCCGCCAGGACACGGTGTAGTCGCCCGGCGCGCGCCCGTGCCAGGGCGCGGGTGCTGCGCGCGTACTGCGTTCGCCAGCGCACAGACCTGGCGATCCAGCCCCAGTACAAACACCCGCTTGCGGCGGCTTCGTCCACATCGCGCTGGTCATCGCCGCCGGGGCGATCCGGGTCCGCGTCGTGCAAGGCCGGCGCCGCTAGCTTCCATCAAGGTGAAAACATGAACTCGAACCAAATCATCGCCATCGTGCTGATCGTCGCCGGCATCCTCGGCCTGGCCTACGGCGGCTTCAGCTACGACAAAGAGACCACCGGCGCCAAACTCGGGCCGATCGAGTTGAAGGTCACCGAAACCAAGACCGTCAACGTGCCGATGTGGGCCGGCATCGGTGCGATCGCGGTCGGTGGCTTGCTGCTGGTGCTTGGCGCGCGCAAGAAATAGAGGGCATGGCGCGCCGATCGGTGCCCGAGTCGGTCGGGTTCGAACCGGCGGTGGCCTGGCGCCCGGGCGAACGCTCGGGCGCCAGGCCGCACGCGCCGTCCGCTTGTTCGAGCGCATCGTCGGCGGCGTCGAACGCGACGAGACTGCGGTCACCGCACCCAACCCCAAGCCGGCCCATGCCCACGCACCCTGAACACGAACCCACGCCGCTTGAGAAGCGGGCGCTGCTGCTGCTCCTGGCGGCAGTGTCGGCCTTGATGGCCTGGATCCTGCTCCCCTTCTACGGCGCGATCATGTGGGGCTCGATCCTGGCGCTGGTGTTCGCGCCGCTGTTTCGCCTTCTGTTGCCGCGGCTCAAGCACCGGCGCACGCCCGCCGCGCTGCTCACCCTGTTGATCGCGCTGCTGCTGGTGGTGCTGCCCGCGGTGCTGATCGGCGTGGCGCTGGCGCGCGAGGCCGGCAACGTTTTCGCACAGCTGCAATCGGGCGAGATGGATCCGGCGCTGCATTTCCGCGGCTTGTTCGAAGCCCTGCCCGCGGGCGTCACGAGCTGGCTCGACCGCTTCGGCCTGGTTGACTTCAGCACGCTGCAGCAGCGCCTGACCGAGGCCCTGACACAGGTCAGCCGCTTCATCGCCTCGCGGGCCTTGGGCATCGGCCAGGTCACCTTTGAGTTCGTCTTGCGGGTGTTCGTCACGCTGTACCTGGCGTTCTTCTTGATCCGCGACGGCGACGGCCTGGCGCGCACCTTGCGCCGTGCGATCCCGCTGGCACCGGCGCATCAGAAGGAGTTGCTCGGCAAGTTCGCGGTCGTGATCCGCGCCGTCGTCAAAGGCAACCTGCTGGTGGCCGCGTTGCAAGGCCTGCTCGGCGGCCTGGCGTTCTGGTTTCTCGGCGTCCAGGGCGCCTTGCTGTGGGCCGTGTTGATGGCCTTTCTGTCGCTGCTGCCGGCCGTCGGCGCAGGCCTGGTGTGGGTGCCCATGGCGCTGTATTTCCTGTTCACCGGCGCGCTCTGGCAGGGCCTGGCGCTCACGGCCTGGGGTGTGCTCGTGATCGGCCTGGTGGACAACCTGCTGCGCCCGCTGCTGGTGGGCAAGGACATCCGCCTGCCCGACTACGTGGTGCTGATCAGCACGCTGGGCGGCGTGGCGGTGCTGGGCATCAACGGCTTCGTGCTCGGCCCGGCGATCGCGGCGATGTTCGTCGCCGTCTGGCACATCCATGGCGCCGCGCCGTCGGACACCCGGGGCTGACGCTCAAGAACCTCCGGGTCAGCCGATTTCCGCACGGGTCATCAGCCAGTTTGTCGGCGCCTGGCGCCTGCCGTTCCGAACCTGCTGCCAAGGGATTGGCGTGCCCGGCAACGCAGCCCCAGAGCGCGGGATCGGTATGGCCGTGGACGGCCGCGACTGCGCCCTGCGCACTTGCCATCGCAGCCCAGCGCTGCGCGCCCGCCGCGATGCGCAGGGGTCCAGCCCGTGGGTTCGCCAGCGCACAGACGCCTCACCGCAGCCCGCTTACAAACGCCCACTTGCCGTCGTCGCCTCGACTGCGGCGGCCCCTCCTGGAGACAACAATGAACCCGCTCTACCGACTCTTCAAATCCCGGGCCGCGCTGATGGGCGCGTTGGGCGCCGCGCTGCTCGCCACCACCCTGACCGGTTGTGGCGGCGGCGGCCTTGACCCGATCCTGGGCACACCCAGCTTCGGCGCCGCGCCCACCGTCACCGCCACCACACCCGTAGCGAGCACCCCGGTGGTGACCGGTGTCACCGCCGGCAGCACGGTCACGGCCACCTTCAGCAAGCCGATGACGGCCAGCACCCTCACTGCCACCAGCTTCAGCCTGGCCTGCCCCGCCGGCACGCCCACCGCGGCCAGCGTGAGCTACAACGCCACGACCCAGGTCGCCACCCTGACCCCCAGCGTGCCGCTGCCGCCGAGCACGCTGTGCACGGCCACCATCAGCACCGCGGTGCAGGACAGCACCAACATCGCCTTGGTCAGCAGCAAGGTCTGGAGCTTCCTGACCGCGCCGCTGGCCGACACCACGCGCCCGACCGTCACGCTCGTCGTGCCGGCCCTGGGTGCCGTAGGCGTGGCCACCAACAGCCAGGTCACTGCGACCTTCAGTGAGGCCATGACCGCCGCAACCCTCACCGGCACCAGCTTCACGCTGACCAACACCACGCTGGGCACCGCCGTGGCGGGCTCGGTGAGCTACTCGGCGACCGCACGCACGGTCACCTTCACGCCGACCGCGGCAACGCTGCCGACCGGCAACCTGTACCGGGCCACCGTCACCAGCGCGGCCACCGACAGCGCCGGCAACGCACTGGCGGGCAACACGGCCGTCTCACCCGCTGGCGGCAACCATGTCTGGACTTTCAGCACCGGCGCCAGCGCCGACGCCGTGCCACCGACCATCACCGCCATCAGCCCGGCCGACGGCAGCACCGCGATCTGCCTGACCCGCCCGGTCAACGCAACCTTCAGTGAAGCGATGGACGCGAGCACGATCAGCGCCACCAACTTCAGCGTCACCGACGGCGGTGTCGCTGTGCCGGGCAGCGTCAGCTACGACGCGGCCAGCCGCGTCGCCAGCTTCGTGCCCACAGCAGCTGCCGGCTTCGCGCCGAGCCGGTTGCACGTGGCCACCGTCAAGTCCGGCGCCACCGGCGTCAAGGACCTGGCCGGCAACGCACTGGCAGCCGACCGCATCTGGTCATTCACGACCGGCGCGCAGGCTTGCCAGACCGGCATCAACCTGCGCACGATCGCCTCCTTCGGCGCCTTCGGCGGCGGCGCCGGAGTCACCAACCAAGGCATCAACACCACCGTCGCCGGCAACCTGGGCACCACCGCGGCCTGCACCCTGGTCACCGGTTTCCACGACGCGGCCAACGTCTACACGCAGACACCGCTGAACATCGGCGCCGTCAACGGCAGCATCAATTGCGGCCCGCCGGCGCCGGGAACCACGACCACATTGGCCATCGCCACCCAGGCGCGCAACGACGCACAAACGGCCTACAACGAACTGGCCGCCCTGCCGCCCGGCAGCGACCCCGGCGCCGGCCAATTGGGCGGGCTGGTGCTGACCGCAGGCACCTACACCGCGGCCGGCGGCAGCTTCGCCGTCACCTCGGGTGACCTGACGCTGGACGCCCAAGGCGACAGCAACGCGCAGTTCGTGTTCCAGAGCGCGTCGGCCCTCACCGTGGGCCTGCCCGCCACGCCGCGGCGCGTGCTGCTGATCAATGGCGCCCAAGCCCGCAACGTCTTCTGGCAGGTCGGCAGCGCGGCCCGCGTCGAGGATGGCAGCACCATGGTGGGCACCATCATCGCGCCGGCCGGCGTCACGATCTCGACCGCCGGCCAGACCATCCAGACCACCTTGGTCGGTCGCGCCATCGGCCTGACCGCGTCGGTGACCCTGGTCAACACGACGGTGACGGCGCCATGAGCCGCGCCCTCAGCCACATCCAGACGGCCCAGCGCCCCCACCCCTTTCGGAAGAATGCGATGAACAAAACCCATGCGCTGCGCCGC
>JAUYAJ010000237.1 GCA_030693565.1 Rubrivivax sp. | reverse complement strand
CGGCGGCGGCGCGCGGCGCGCGTTCGACGCCGCCCCGGTTGTCCAGCGGGGTGTCGAGCAGCAGCGTGATGCGGTCGGCCTCGACGGCGACATCCAGGCGCGCGATGCCATGTTCATGGGCTTTGCCGGCCAGCGCCGGCGCAGCGCTCAGCGCGGCCAGAACGGTCCATCCGATCGGTCCGGCCATGCGCCGGATCTGCCCTCCGCCCCACCATCGCATGTCGGCTCCCGCCTTGGCCAGCGGGCATTGTGCCGCGCCGGGGCTCAGCCAGCGGGCTGCCGGGGTATCAGGCCCGGCGCAAGCCGTTCAGCAGGCCGGTGCGGGCGCCGAACCAGGCTTTGGACCGCTGCGGCAGGCTGCGTGGCCGCTCGGCCCCCAAGGCTGGGGCGGCGCTGGGCGCCAGGTCGTCGAGGTCCTCGGCGAAGGCTTCGCTGCGGTACATCCACGACTCCGTGACCGGGCCTTCGACGCTGTCAGTGCTTTGCGTGGCTTGGGCGGTGGGGTACATGGCGGCTCCCTCGGTCGTGTCGGAGGCATCCCAGCACGATGGCGATGAGTGTGCCGGTGAATCATGTCGGCAAGATGTCGGCGCCGTTGCGTTTTGCGACATTTGTTGCGACTTGCCTCGATATCATCGGCAGCATGCCGGCATCACTTGAGGGTCAACTCGTCGTCGCGATCTCGTCGCGCGCACTTTTCGACTTCGAGGAAGAGAACCGGCTCTTCGAGGCCACCGACGACCACGCCTACATGCAGCTGCAGCTGCAGCGTGTCGACCAGCCGGCGCGCGCCGGCGTCGCCTTCTCGCTGGTGCGCAAGCTGCTGGCTTTCAACGGCGCTGGTGGCCAGCGCGTCGAGGTGGTGATCCTGTCGCGCAACGACCCGGTGTCGGGCTTGCGCGTGTTCCGCTCGGCCCAGCACTACGGGCTGCCGATCGAGCGCGGTGTCTTCACCCGCGGCCAGCCGCCGTGGCGCTACCTGCGGCCACTGGCGGCCAACCTCTTCCTGTCGACCAACGAGGCCGACGTGCGCTCGGCGCTGGCCGCTGGCGTGCCGGCGGCGCGCGTCTATCCGCACAGCGCCCATGCGTCGGCGGCGTACCCGGGCGAGGTGCGCATCGCCTTCGACGGCGACGCCGTGCTGTTCTCCGACGAAGCCGAGCGTGTCTTTCAGCGCGACGGCCTGGCGGCTTTCCAGAGCCACGAGCGCGACCAGGCCGCCAAGCCGCTGGCGCCGGGGCCGTTCAAGCCGCTGCTCGAAGCCTTGCACCGGCTGCAGCGCGCGCCGGCAGGTGCGATGCGGGTGCGCACGGCGCTGGTCACGGCGCGCAGCGCGCCGGCGCACGAGCGTGCGGTGCGCACGCTGATGGACTGGCATGTCGAGGTCGACGAGGCGATGTTCCTCGGCGGCCTGCCCAAGGGCGAGTTTACGCGAATTCGAGCCCGACATCTTCTTCGACGACCAGACCGGCCACATCGAAAGCGCCGC
>JAUYAJ010000236.1 GCA_030693565.1 Rubrivivax sp. | reverse complement strand
GCCGCGGCGCCAGCCGAGAAGGCATCCGCCCGCGGCGGCGGTGGCCGCAAGGCCGTGCTGGCCGCCATCGAGGCCGTGCTTGTCGCCAAGAAGGTGCCCGAGAAGCAGCGCGCGGCCGTGATGGCCGCCGCCACCGAGAAGCTGGCCCAGCGCATCCGCGACGGCCAGGTGCCCAAGGTCAAGGTCTACGACAAGGCGGCGCCCTCGCAGCGGCCGGTCGTCGTGCCCACGCCGGAGCTGCAGCGCTCGCGCGAACGATCCGCACCGGCGCCCGTGCGGTGAGGTCACGGCGGTGGCAACGTCGGCCCATGGCATCACGGCGCCGTCGGCGGTCTACGAGATCGCCAGCCGGCGATTCGAGATCGGGACGCGCGGCTTCGCAGAAGCCATCGCCGACGCCCACGCAGCCCACCAGCGCCCACGCTGCATGTGCCTGGGTGGTCATGACGGAAGGGGCGTGGAGATGTACGTGGCGCGCTTGGGCGATGGCTACATCGTCAAGCGCATGCCGGACACAGGCAGCCACCATGCGCCCGACTGCCCGTCCTACGAGCCGCCTGCGGAGTCCTCTGGCCTGGGGCAGGTCTTGGGGTCGGCGATCACCGAAGACCCGGCCACGGGTGAAACGACCTTGAAACTCGACTTCTCGATGTCGAAGATCGCGGGACGCACCGCGATGCCGACAGCGGGCGGGGACAGCGACAGCGTGGCCAGCAGCGGCACGAAGCTTTCATTGCGCGGGCTGCTGCACTACCTGTGGGACCAGGCCGAGCTGACGCGCTGGCAGCCCGGGTTTGCGGGCAGGCGCACCTGGAGCACGGTGCGCAAGCATCTGCTGCAGGCGGCGGAGAACAAGATCGCGCGCGGTGACTCGCTGCGCACGCGTCTCTACATCCCAGAGGCGTTTTCGGTCGATCAACGCGACGCCATCAACGCCAGGCGCGTGGCGCAGTGGTCGCAAGCCATCGCCGCACCCGGCAAGCCGCAGCACCTGATGCTGCTGATCGCCGAAGTGAAGGAGATCGTGCCGGCGCGCTACGGCTTCAAGGCCGTGGTGAAGCATGTGCCCGACCAGGCCTTTGCGCTGGACGAGCAACTCTACCGCCGGCTCGGCCGGCGCTTCGAGTCAGCGCTGGCGCTTTGGGGTGCAGCCGATGACATCCACATGGTGATGATCGCGACATTCAGCGTTGCAGCGACAGGCATCCCGGCCATCATGGAGCTGTCACTGATGCCGGTCACACGGCACTGGCTGCCGGTCGAAGACGGATACGAGAAGCAGCTCATTGAGAGGCTTGTGGCTGATGGGCGGTCCTTCGTGAAAGGGCTTCGCTACAACCTGGGTGCGGAGGGCGCGTTCGCCAGCGCGACGCTGACCGACTGCGAAGGTTCGGCACCGTCGCTCTTCGTCGTTCACGCGGGCATCGAGGACAGCGGGCGGTACCTGCAGGTGTGCGACCCTTCGGTGCCGGTGTGGCAGTGGAGCCCATCACGCGAAGCGATCCCAGCGCTGCCGCCACGGCAGAAACGTTCCGCAGGAGCGTCTGCCTCGGCGATCGAGTGCTGAATACCACCCTGTCGATGACAGCCGCTCGATCGCGGTAGGGATCCTCGGACGTTTGATTGATTCGTCCGAGGATTCACACCACAGGCGAAGCAGCAGGCATGTGGTCCCGAGCGGCTTTAGCCGCGTTTTCCCTTGGCCGGAGCAGGCGCCCAAGACATCCTGAATGTCGTAGACTGCACAGGATTCTGTCATCTACCTCTCAAGGAGCCGGCCATGGGCTTTTCAGCCAGCGATGTGGTGCCCTTCACCCAGGCCCGCGCCAACCTCTCTGAGTTGGCCGACCAGGCCAAGGCCGGCGCCGAGAAGATCATCACTAAGAACGGTGAGAGCTACGTTGCGCTGATCGACGCCGACCGGTTGGACTACTACCACCGCCTGGAGCGCGAGCGCATACATCTGCTTCTGATCGACGACGCAAAGCGCGGATTGGCCGACATCACAGCCGGCCGCACTTTTGAGGCGGACGGCGCCATCGGCCAGCTACAGCAGCGCCGCAAGGCTGCCGCCAAGGCATCCAGCCTGGCGAACACTGGCAAGCCCGCGACCAAGAAGCGTGGCTGAACGCCTCTACCGGGTCGAGCTGACCGCGAGCTTTTTGGAGCGCCTGGACGCCATTGAGGTGTTCTTGGTGGAGGCGGATGCGGGCTTTGCCTTTGATGATCTGCTGGCCGAGCTGCGCGCCACTGTTGTTCCCAACCTGCGGCGCTTCCCGCGAATTGGGCGGCGCTACCTGGCCAATCCGCCCCAGTCAGCCGAAGCACTGGCGCAACTAGCTGCGCTGCCAGCCGGCGCACCGGATGCGCTGCGCGAATACCTGCACGGCGACTACTTGATGCTCTACACGGTGGTGGATGCTTCCCCAGAGGCCGATGCCTCCGTGTACTTGCTGTCCATTCGGCATCACCGCCAGCTTTCATTTGACTTCGCCCGCCTGTGGCCGGGCGCCACCACGCCAGATCAGCGCTGAGCCTGCATGTCCTACCTATATCAAGTCCTCACACAGCGAGTGGACGCCTGGCGCGCTGCGAACTACCCATGCGATGGGTTCCCTGCGATCCGCGAGATTCTTGAGTTCGCCACCGAAGATGGCGAGGCTGCCCAGCTTCGCTACCTTCGGCGTGCCCAGTTCAGAGCCCTGGAAACCTACTGGTACCTCCGGCTCGTGCTTGAGACACCCAGGATTCCAGACCTCTACACCAAGCTGTTCCCGAAGCCAAAGGATCGCCGCGAGTCCATGGGCCTGACCCACCCTGACATCGTCAGCTTCATTGCGGACGAGGGGCTGGAAAGCTGCTTGGAGCGGGTTAAATCCGACAACGCATTCGTCCGCAAGTACGCGTTGGAGAGCCTGCGCGAGTCCCTGACCCTTGACTACGCCAGCTACATCCTGGCCCTGGCCATGGGCGCCGGTAAGACGATCCTGATGGGCTCCATCGTGGCCACCGAATTCGCCATGGCCATGGAGTACCCCGGCGGCCCCTTTGTGCAGAACGCGCTGATCTTTGCCCCGGGCAAGACCATCCTCAGCGCCCTCCGCGAGCTGTCTGACGTTCCCTATGACAAGCTGCTGCCGCCGCGCATGCACAAGTCTTTCGCCGCCAGCTTGAAGCTGACATTCACGCGCGACGGTGACAAGCAGATTCCCATCGTGTGGGGCAGCAACTTCAACGTCATCGTCACCAACACCGAGAAGATCCGCATCCAGAAGCCCAACGTTCGGAACAACGGCCAGCAAGTGTCGCTGCTCGCCGGCACGAAGGTGGAGGAACAGACCGAGCTAGCCAACCTGCGGCTGCAAGCCGTGGCATCGCTGCCGCACCTGGCCGTGTTCTCGGACGAGGCTCACCACACCTACGGTCAGAAGCTGCTGGGCAAGTGGGAGAAGGACAAGGAGACTGGCGAACTCGTTTTCAAGGATGACGGCATCAAGAAGGTCCGCCGAACCATCGACTACCTGGCCGAGGAAACCAACCTGATCGTCGTGATCAACGCCACCGGCACGCCCTACTTCGAGCGTCAGCCCTTGCGGGACGTGGTGGTTTGGTACGGCCTGGGCGAAGGCATCCGGGACGGCGTGCTGAAGGAGCTGGCCAAGAACATCAAGGTGTTCGATCTGGGCGACGGCGAGGCCGACACGCTGGTGTCCAGCGTCATCGAAGACTTCGTACGCGACTACTGGGCCGTAAGCCTGCCTAACGGTGCGCCTGCGCGCCTGGCCCTGTACTTCCCCAACATCGAAACCCGCGATGAACTGCGCGGCGCTGTCGAATCGGCCCTCGCCCAACGCGGCATCGGCACCGACACCATCCTGGCTGTGGATGGCAAGAGCAGCGAAGCCACGCGGCGCCAGTTCGAGGCCGTGGCCCGCAACGCCGAAGCGCCCGAACGGGTGCTGCTGCTAGTGAACATGGGCACCGAGGGCTGGAACTGCCCCAGCCTGTTCGCGACGGCGCTGGTCCGCAAGCTGTCCAACAGCAACAACTTCGTGCTCCAGGCGGCCACCCGATGCCTGCGCCAGGTGCCAGGCAATACGCACCCGGCCCGCGTCTACCTGACAGACAGCAACCGCAAGACGCTGGAGTCCCAGCTGGCCGAGACCTACGGCACTTCACTGAAGGACCTGGACGCCCAGCAGGCAGAGCGCGTGGAGCGCGAAATCGTCCTGCACCGGCCCCACCTGCCGCCCCTGCTGATCAAGAAGCGCGTACTGCGTTACCGCCGCAAGGCCGACACAGGCGCGACAACGCCGCTTCACCTGACGGTGCCGGACGTGGCTGCGCCGGCTGGCGTGACGGTGGAGACATTGACGCCCGTGCAAACAGCCTCGGGCATGACCGCACTTCAGAAGGTGGATGGCGGCGACGACGTTTTGCCGGCGCCGCCGCCCGAATTGGACTGCTACGCCGCCGCCGCCGAATTGGCTGCCAACTACCACCTCGCCACCCACGACGTGCTGGCGGCCCTGCGCAGCGCCTATGGCGTGGGCGCCGACATCCCCGACTACCACCTCGCCGCCCTGGGCCAGCAGATCGAAGCCCAGCGCTCAGACTACGAAGAGCACTTCGAAGAAATCGACGTGGCCATTGCACTCGTCAAGGCTGATGGGTTCGAGAAGTCCGAGCGTGCGGGGCAGCCGGTCTACACGGCCCGCATCAGCTTTGCCAAAGAGCGAGAGCCGCTGTACCTGACGGCATGCGATACGCCGGACGCCGCGCATGCACTGGCCAGCAGCTTCCACTACGAGGGCTACAACTTCGACTCCGGCCCCGAAGCCGAGTTTCTGCGGTGGGCACTGACCCAGTTGCAGACCGAGGAGCATCAGATCGAAGGGGTTTGGTTCACGGGCGGCATCACCGACCCGGCCAAGACTGACCTCTATGCCGAATACCTGGGCGACGACGGCCGATGGCACCGGTACACGCCTGACTTTGTGCTGCGCCGCGCCGATGGCAAACACCTGGTGGTGGAGATCAAGCGCGACAGCTACAGCCCCGACATCAAGGGCGACCTGGCGCGGCTGGGCCGAGGCGAAGCCGCACAAACCTTGGAAGGCAAGAAGGCCGTGGCGCTGAAGCAGTGGGAGGGCTTGAACCCTGACAAGCTGGCCTACCACGTGATGTTTGCCGACGTAGACCTCAAGGCCGAGGGCTACGCGCAAGTCCGCGACTTCATTCGCGGCGCCTGACCGCCCAGCGACAACGCACAGAACACAGACACAACATGACCGACAACATCAAGAAGCCCAAGGACGTGGCCGTCACCAAGGCCAAGGGCCGCCCCATGCTCACCTGGGTGGGCAAGAAGCCGCTCGCCCGCGTGCGGGCCTACCCCGCTCAGGCCATCGAGCGCTTTGACGCCACGGCGGGACAAGTCCTGCCTCTGCAAGAAGCAGGCTGGAGCGACTGGCCCAAGGACTTGCCAAAGGGCGGCCTGCTGTACCACGGCGACAACAAAGACGTGCTGGCCCACCTGCTGGCCAATGGCTTTCGGGGCAAGGTCAAGCTGATCTACATCGACCCGCCGTTCGACAGCGGCGCGGACTACGTGCGCAAGGTGCAGCTTCGGGGTGCCAAGGGCACTGTGAAGATCGACGGCGAGGACTACACGCTGGGCGAACAGGTGCAGTACAGCGACATCTGGGCGAACGACAACTACTTGCAGTTCCTGTACGAGCGGCTACTGATGCTGCGCGAACTCCTCAGTGAAGACGGTTCGCTATACCTGCATTGCGACTGGAACAAGGCGCACCACCTTCGCTGCTTGATTGAAGAAGTGTTCGGCCAAGATGGATTCAAGAACGAGATCGTCTGGCAGCGAGTGGCCGCACGCAGCGACTCGGTGACTTACAACCACGTTCACGATGTGATCATGTTTTGTACGAAGGGCGCGGACTTCACCTGGAACCAGTTGCATCACAAGTTCAATGAGGAGTATTTGGAAGTCAAGTACGCAAGGACGGACTCGGCAGGCCGGCGGTACCGTTTGGACAACATCACCAGCCCAAATCCGAGGCCCAACATGATGTACGAGTGGTTGGGGCACGCGCCGCCCGAAAAGGGATGGCGCTATGAGCTTGCGACGATGCAGCGGCTCCATGATGAGGGCCGGATTTGGTATCCGGACTCGAAGCAAAAGCGCCCGCAGCTGATCCGTTATCTGGATGAGTCCGATGGGGTCCCGCTTCGCAGCATCTGGACGGACATCAACCCGGTCAATATGACCTTGTCCCCGGAAAACGTATCCCTTGCTGAGTGATTCAATCCAAGCAAGGAGAACGAAAATGACGAAGACGACACCGAGGGCGCGGTATACGCTGGAGTTCAAGCAGGAGGCGG
>JAUYAJ010000223.1 GCA_030693565.1 Rubrivivax sp. | reverse complement strand
GGCAGCCGCTGACGCTGACGCCTTCGCCGGCCCCGGCCGGCGCTGCGGCCTGGCGCTCCCCGCTGCGCGCCGGCGTTGCCGGCAGCTTCTGGGCGGCATGGCCTTGCGGCTTGCTGCACTCGGCGCTGGTGGTGGCGGCCTTGGCACCGTCGGCCGCGGGCGGCGCCGCCGTCATGTCAGGGTTCGCCCTGGCTTCTGCACCCGGTCTGGCCGCAGCACCTTGGCTGTGGCGTCGCCTGGGCCAAGCCGGCGACAAGGTCCAGCGGCTGGCGACCCGGCTGGCCGGCGGCTTGCTGGTGGCGGCCGCGCTGTGGGCGCTGCTGGGCCATGGCGCCTGGGATCGGGTGGCCGCCTTCTGCGGCTTCTGAACGCGGGTCAAGGCAGCGCCAAAAGCCGAAAGCCCGGTCAAGACCGGGCTTTCGAGCAGAGGAGGCCGTTGCCGGCTTCCTCGGAAGCACAAGTGATTTACTTCTTGGCTTCGGCGGGCTTCTTTTCGTCTTTCTTGGCTTCGGCCTTCTTGGCAGCCGAGGCAGCCGGGGCAGCCGGAGCGGCGGCCGGGGCGGCAGCCGGGGCAGCCGGCTTGGCAGCAGGAGCTTGGGCGAAAGCGCCGGTGGTGGCGAATGCGGCGACGATCAGGGCGGCCAGGAGCTTGTTCATCTAGATCTACCTTTATAGGAGTGAAATTGCGCCCCGTTCTTGCCGGGACAGTGACGAAACGAGTGGCGCGGCCAGTCGGTTGACAAGGCCGCAACATAGTTTTTTCAAGCCTTCGGCGGCGTCTTCACGAGCCAGCGCACCCAGGTGTGCGCCGGTGGCCAGACGATCAGGGTCAACCAGGACTTGTCGCCATGGCGTCTCGACCAGGCCATCCACCCCAAGTCGAGGGCGCCGGCACGGGCCCAGGCGCTTGCGTGGCAAGGACAGCGTCAACCCGGGCGCCGTGCAATCCATCCACTTCGAAGCCGCCGAGCCAACCGGGGCCGGGCGGCTTTGTTGCCCGCGGACCGCAGTGGGCTGCCCTCGGGCGGCCCGAGATGCAGCATTTGCGCGGCGAAAGTGGCGTTCCAGGCGTCGGCGTTGGGAAGTGGTCAGCCAGTTGCAGCACAATCGCCCCGCCCGAATCGCGGGTTGACTCCTGAGAACCACTGAATGAACAAGGCTGAACTGATCGAGCACCTCGCCACGGCGCACACCTTTTCCAAGGCCGAATCCGGCCGTGTCGTGCAGACCCTGCTCGACGTCATCGTCACCACCGTGAAGAAGGGCGGCTCGGTCGTCATCCCGGGCTTCGGCTCCTTCAAGCTGCATGCCCGCGCCGCCCGCAACGGCGTCAACCCCGCCACCGGCGCGAAGTTCAAGATCGCCGCTGCCAAGCTGCCCAAGTTCACCGCTGGCGCTGGCTTCAAGGCCGCCGTCGACCCCAAGGCCGCCGCACGCAAGGCCGCCAAGGCTGGCGCTGCCAAGCCGGCTGCCAAGCCCGCCGCCAAGGCTGCCAAGCCGGCGAAGAAGGTCGTCAAGGCCAAGAAGGCCTGAGTCTGGCCTGTGCCGGGCGGGCTGCAGGCCCGTCCTGGCACTGGAGCGGCCACTCGGCCGCCTCCTAGAATCGCGCCAATGTCTTCCTCGCTGCTGACCTCTGGCAATCCGGTTCGCTGCTTCGCCCTCGTGCCTTGTGCCGGTGTCGGGCAGCGCGCCGCCGTTGGCGGCCCCAAGCAGTACGCGAGCTTGCTGGGGCAGGCGCTGGTGGCGCACACGCTGGCTGCGCTGGCGCAGGTGACTCGGCTGCAGGCCACGCTGGTGGTGCTGGCGCCGGATGACGCCGCCTTCGAAGCGCATGTGCCCGGATTCGCTGGCGACCGTGGCTGGATTGCGCGCTGCGGCGGCGCCAGCCGCGCCGAGACGGTTGCTGCCGGCTTGCAGGCGCTGCGCGAGCATGGCGCCACCGATGGCGACTGGGTGCTGGTGCACGACGCGGCGCGCTGCCTGCTGCGGCCAGGGTGGGTCGACCGCCTGATCGACGCCTGCATCGACGACGAGGTCGGCGGCCTGCTGGCCTTGCCGCTGGCCGACACGCTCAAGCAGGCGGCTGGCGACCGCGTTGGCGCCACTGTCGAGCGCAGCGGCAAGTGGGCGGCGCAGACGCCGCAGATGTTCCGTCTGGGGCTGTTGCAGCGCGCGCTGGCCCAGGCCGGCGCCACCGTCACCGACGAAGCCAGCGCGGTCGAGGCGCTGGGCTTGGCGCCGCGCCTGGTGGGCGGCGAAATGGAAAACCTCAAGATCACCTGGCCCGCCGACCTGGCGCTGGCCGCACGGCTGCTGGAGACACGATGAACATGCGCGTTGGCGAAGGTTGGGACATGCACGCACTGGTCAGTGGCCGGCCGCTGATGCTGGGCGGCATCCAGGTACCGCACAGCCACGGCTTGCTCGGCCACTCCGACGCCGACGCCTTGCTGCACGCCATCACCGATGCGCTGTTCGGCGCTGCCGGCCTCGGGGACATCGGCCGCCACTTCCCCGACACCGATCCGGCTTACCGGGGCGCGGATTCAGCGGCCTTGCTGGCCGAGGCCGGGCGCCGGGTGCGCGGCGCCGGTTGGGAGATCGTCAACATCGACAGCACCATCGTTGCCCAGGCGCCCAAGCTGGCGCCGCACATCCCGGCGATGCGCGCGCGCATCGCCCAGGTGCTGGCGCTGGACGCCGATCAGGTCAACGTCAAGGCCAAGACGGCCGAGAAGATGGGCCCGGTCGGCGAAGGCCGCGCGATCGAGGCACGGGCGGTGTGCCTGATCGCGCGCCAGAGCGTCACGCCACCTGCACGTTGATGCGCCGCGGCAGCGCCTGTGCGGTCTTCGGGATGCGCACGCGAAGCACGCCCTGGCTCAGTTCGGCGCTGACCTGTTCGGGGTCGAGCTCCTTGCTGAGCGTGAAGCTGCGCCGGTAGCGCGCCAGCGGCAACTCGACATGGCTGGGCGTCAGGCCCTCGACCGCTGGCAAGGCCATCTCGGCCTCGATGTCCAGGGTGTCGCCTTCGACGCGCAGTTGCAGCTTGTCCCTGGGCACGCCGGGCAGGTCGGCCACCAAGGTGATGCCGGTGCTGTCTTCGAAAACGTCGACCGCTGGCCGCAGTGCCGGCTCGGTGCGGTCTTGTGCGGCAGTTCCGCCGGTCGTGGTCACGGTGTTGGGATTCATGGTCGGGCTCCTGGGCTTCATTGCACGGTGATGCGGCGCGGCTGCGTCGCCGCGCGGCGCTGGATGCTGACGTGCAGCACTCCGTCGCGGCAGCTGGCGCTGACGCTGGCCGGGTCGATGTCGTCGGGCAGGTTGACGACGCGGCGGAAGCGCCCGGCGAAGCGCTCGTCGGTGTGCAACTGCGCCTTGTCGCTCTGCGCTGGCTTGTGGTCGGCTCGTTCGCCACTGATCGCGAGCACGCCGCGGTCCAGGGTGACTTCGACGGCCTCGGGCTTGACCCCGGGGACGAAGGCGTAGACCTCGACCGAACTGGCCGTGCTGCCGACGTTGAGCGCCGGGTAGCCGCTGCGGCCGCGGCCGCGAATGCTGGGCGATCGATCGGCCCCCTGCTGCAGTTCGTGCTGCAGGCGGCTGAGGTCGGCGAAAAGGTCGCGTGGGAACAGGCTTGTGTACATGGTCAATCTCCGTACGTCCGGCTTCGGGTTCGGGGCTGCCAGCGCTGCCGGCCTCGCCCTCGAAGGCATAGCTCGGGTCGGAGTGCGGTGCTTTCAAGGACTTGAAAGCGCGGCTGGCCGCCCCAACGCACAGCGCCGGGGCCGCAAATTTCTTTCAATTCTCTTAAGGCGCGCGGCGCAGCCGGATGTGGGCCATCAGCCCGCCGTCGGGGGCGTTGGTCAGCTCCAGGCTGCCGCCCATGCGCTGCATCGCCTTGTCGACGATGGCCAGCCCGAGCCCGGCGCCGGTGGCGGCGGTGCGCGCGGCGTCGCCGCGGAAGAAGGGCGTGGTCAGCTGGCTCAGCTTCTCGGGCGCCGCGCCGGGGCCATGGTCGCGCACGGTGATGATCACCCAGGGCCCTGTCCGCACGTAGGTGACGAGCACATCGGCAACACCGGTGTAGGTGCCGCGGCCGTAGCGGCGGGCGTTCTCGAACAGGTTCTGGAAGACGCGGCCGAGTTCGGTCTCGTCGGCCATCACGTTGAGGTCGATCGCGACCCGCGAGTTGATGCGGATCTGCGTCGGGTCGCGGTAGTTGCCGGCCTCGCGGTCGATCAGCTGCGACACATGGACCGGCCGCATCTGGGTCTCGCCCGGGCGGGCGTAGTCCATGAACTTGTCGATGATGGCGTCGAGCTGGTCGATGTCCATCGCCATGTTGTGCTTGGCCTCCTCGTCGGACACGCTCATCTCGGTTTCCAGCCGCAGCCGCGCCAGCGGGGTGCGCAGGTCGTGGCTGATGCCGGCCAGCATCACCGCGCGGTCTTCCTCGACACGGGCGAGCTCGCGCGCCATGCGGTTGAATCCCATGTTGACCTCGCGGATCTCGCTGGTCAGCGTGTTCTCGTCCAGGCGCGAGTCGAGGTCACCGCCGCGCACCCGGCTGGCGGCATACGACAGCTGGCGCAGCGGCTGGTTGATGAGCCGGGCCACCAACGCCGAAGCCAGCAGCATCGACGCCAGCACGATGGCGGCCCACAGCATCCAGCGGCTGCCCAGCAGGGGTTCTTCGGTCAGCGCCGGCATCTGCAGCCAGTAGCGCTCGCGATCGAGGGCAAAACTGACCCACAGGCCGGGCTGGTCGTTGACGCTGGCGGCGACGATGGCCTCAGGGCCGAGGCGGGCGCGCAGGTCGATGGCAACCTGGCGCACCAGGCGGTCGCCGCCGTCGGCGTCCCAGCGGTCGGCCGCGTCGCGCGCGCGCACTCGAATGCTGGCAGCGCCACCCAGATTGCGCAGCAGCAGCTGGCGCTGCGCGCCGTCGGCCGACTTCAGCGTGGCCTGGCTCAGGCTGACCAGACCGGCGGCCTGGTCGACGGCGCGCTGCGCGTTCGGGGCGAATTCAAGGGCGCGCAAGGTCTGCGTCCAGGCCAAGACCGCGCCGGCCAGCAGCACGACGAGCAAGGCGAAGGTTCGCCAGAACAGGGGCAGTTCGATCGCTTGTCGGGGCACTCGCGCAGTTTAGTGGCTGCCGTCGGGTACGAAGACGTAGCCGACGCCCCAGACCGTCTGGATGTAGCGTGGTTGCGCCGGATCGGGTTCGAGCATCTTGCGCAAACGCGAGATCTGCACGTCCAGGCTGCGATCAAAGGGTTCGAACTCGCGGCCGCGGGCCAGTTGCGCCAGCTTGTCGCGGCTGAGCGGCAGGCGCGGATGGCGCACCAGCGCCTTGAGCATCGAGAATTCGCCCGTCGTCAGCGCGATCTGCTGGCCGTCGCGCGACAGCCGGCGCAGCGACATGTCGAACTCGAAGGGCCCGAAGTTGACGACGGTCTGGTCCTTGGACGGCGCGCCCGGCGCCTCGGGCACCGGGCGCCGGCGCAGCACTGCGTGGATGCGGGCCAGCAACTCGCGCGGGTTGAAGGGCTTGGGCAGGTAGTCGTCGGCGCCGACCTCGAGGCCGACGATGCGGTCGACGTCCTCGACCTTGGCCGTCA
>JAUYAJ010000212.1 GCA_030693565.1 Rubrivivax sp. | reverse complement strand
GCCGCGGTCGCCGAGCGCGGCGTGCAACGACTCGACCAGACCTTGGTCGAGACCGAACGCACGCTGGCCGAGGCGCGCCGTGCGCTGGCCGAGGTCAGCAGTGCCACCCAGGCCGTGCAGCAGCAGGCGCAGGCAACAGCGCGGCGCCTGGAGGACACCGCCGCCGGCGTCGACGACCAGCTCGGCGCCGCGATGGCCGAGTTGCGGCTCAGCGTCGAAACCGCCGCCCGCGTCTTCGACCGGCTGCGCGAGCCGCGCGCCGCCTTGCTCGGACCCGGCAAATTGCAGCTCGGCCCCGGGGAGCAACTGCCATGAAGCGCCGCCGTGCCGGCGCCGCACTCGCCGCACTCGCCGCATTCGCCGCCACGCTGACCGGCTGCGTGTCGGTGGGCGTGGGCAATGAATCGGCGCCGCATGCGCACCTGCAGCTCGCCGATCCGGCGCCGCCGGTGGCGCGGCGCGCCAAGGCGCTGGTCGCCGCGCTGCTGATCCAGCCGCTGCCGGCCGACGCCATGGCCGACTCGGTCGCCATCGCCTATTCGCGCCAGCCGAACCAGTTCGCTTTCTACCAATTCGCTTCCTGGACCGAGCGCCCGGTGCGCCAGTTGCCGCGGCTGCTGCAACGCCGGCTCGAAGCCAGCGGCATCGCCGCCGCCGTCGGCCTGATGGGCGAACCGCTGCGCTCGGATTGGCTGCTCACCGTGGCCATCGACAGCCTGCACCATGACGTCGCCATAGCACCCGGCCAGGCCCGGCTGGCGTTGACGGTCGAGCTGTTCGACCGCCGCAGCCGCCAGCGCGTGGCGCGGCGCCAGTTTGGCGCCGCCGTGGCCACCACAAGCGCCGACTCCAGCGCCGCCGCCACGGCAATGTCGCAGGCCGTGGCACAGGTATTCACCGATCTGACGCCTTGGCTGGAAGCCGAACTGGCGCGCGCCGCCGCAGCGCCCCAGCGCTGATCTGGCCCTCGTGGCTGGCAGCGCCGGTGTGGGAACCAGGCCAACCTGATGCACAGACGCCGGGACTTGGCAAGACCCTCCCCTAATGCTGCAGTGCAAGATGCCAGGTACCCAGCCCGCCATCGTTGATGCAAACTGAGCCCATGACGAAGTCCAAGAAGACCAAGGCTGCGCAGGCCGGAGTGATGGGGGAACAAGACGTTCATCTGTTCCGTGAAGGAACCCATGCGCGCTTGTACGACAAGCTCGGCTGCCACTGGCGCGACGACGCGTCGCGCTTTGCCGTCTGGGCGCCCAACGCGCGCGCGGTGTCGGTGATCGGCGACTTCAACGCCTGGCAGGTCGACGCCCATCCCTGCCGGGCGCGCGACGACGGCTCGGGCCTGTGGGACACCGAGATCGCCGGCGTGCTGCCGGGCCAGACCTACAAGTTCGCGATCCGCAGCCGCAACGGCCAACTGCTCGAGAAGGCCGACCCGTTCGCGCGCCGCAGCGAGCCGGCGCCGGCCACCGCGTCGGTGGTCTGCGCCGCTGACGGCCATGCCTGGGGCGACGGCGACTGGATGCGGGCACGCGCTGGCCGCAACGCGCTCGACGCGCCGATGTCGGTCTACGAAGTGCACCTGGGATCGTGGCGGCGCAGCGCTGCCGGCGCCATGCTGGACTACCGCAGCGCCGCCCCGCTGCTGGCCGAATATGCAGCGCGCATGGGCTTCACCCATGTCGAGCTGATGCCGATCACCGAGCACCCGTTCTACGGCTCTTGGGGCTACCAGACCACGGGCTACTTCGCGCCGACCTCGCGCTACGGTTCGCCGCAAGACTTCAAGTTCCTGGTCGACACGCTGCACCACGCCGGCATCGGCGTCATCCTCGACTGGGTGCCCTCGCATTTCCCGGCCGACGCCCATGGCCTGGCCGAGTTCGACGGCAGTCACCTGTACGAGCATGCCGACCCGCGCCAGGGCTTCCACCCGGAGTGGAGTTCGTCGATCTTCAACTACGGCCGCAACGAAGTGCGCG
The DNA here is from genome assembly GCA_030693565.1 of Rubrivivax sp. Classification (GTDB taxonomy): domain Bacteria; phylum Pseudomonadota; class Gammaproteobacteria; order Burkholderiales; family Burkholderiaceae_C; genus Rubrivivax. The sequence continues at coordinate 4,290 of JAUYAJ010000212.1, read as the reverse complement.
CCTTCTTGCTGTCGAGCGCGATGTTCTGGCTGGACGAGTTCCACATCGACGGCCTGCGCGTCGACGCCGTGGCCTCGATGCTCTACCTGGACTACTCGCGCAAGGAAGGCGAGTGGATTCCGAACCACTTTGGCGGCCGCGAAAACCTCGAGGCGATCTCCTTCCTGCGCCTGCTCAATGAGTCGGTCTACCGCGACCACCCGGATGTGCAAGTGATCGCCGAGGAGTCCACCGCCTGGCCGATGGTGTCGCGCCCGACCTACCTGGGCGGCCTGGGCTTTGGCATGAAGTGGAACATGGGCTGGATGCATGACACCTTGAAGTACATGCAGGAAGACCCGATCCACCGCCGCTACCACCACGGCCAGCTGACCTTCTCGCTGATCTACGCCTTCAACGAGAACTTCATGCTTCCGCTGTCGCACGACGAGGTCGTGCACGGCAAAGGCTCGCTGATCAACAAGATGCCGGGCGACGCCTGGCGCCAGTTCGCCAACCTGCGGCTGCTGCTCGGCCACATGTGGACGCACCCGGGCAAGAAGCTCTTGTTCATGGGCGGCGAGTTCGGCCAGCGCCGTGAATGGAACCATGACGACTCGCTCGACTGGCACTTGCTCGGCGACGCCGCCCACAGCGGCCTGCAGCGCTGGGTCGCCGACCTCAACCGCCTGTACTGCGAACTGCCGGCGCTGCACCAGCTCGACTTCGACAGCGCCGGCTTCGAATGGATAGACGCCAATGACGCCGAAGACAGCGTGCTGAGCTTTCTGCGCAAAGGCCGCGACGGCAAGCCGGTGCTGGTGGTGGCCAACTTTACCCCGGTGGTGCGCGAGAACTACCGCGTCGGCGTGCCGCTGGGCGGGCGCTGGCGTGAGCGGCTGAACAGCGACGCCGCCATCTACGGTGGCAGTGGCGTGGGCAACCGCGGCGGCGCCGACAGCGTGCCGGTCGGCGCCCATGGGCGTTACCAGGCGCTGAACCTGCGGCTGCCGCCGCTGGGCCTGCTGGTCCTGCAACCTGAAGGAGCGGCCTCATGAGCGCCATCGCCAGCGTGACGCCGGTCGGCCTGACCGACGGCCGCACCCGCGTCGTCATCGAAAGCGTGACGCCGGCGGTCGACGGCGGGCGCTTCCCGATCAAGCGTGTGCTCGGCGACGTCGTTGTCGTCGAAGCCGACTGTTTCGCCGACGGCCACGACGTCGTCGCCTGCGCTTTGCTGTGGCGGCAGGCCGGTGCCAGCCACTGGCGCAACACCGCCATGCAGGCGCTGGGCAACGACCGCTGGCGCGCCGCCTTCGTCGTCGACGCCATCGGCGCCTGGCAGTACAGCGTCTGCGCCTGGGTCGACCCCTTTCTGTCCTGGCGTCACGACTTCGCGCGCCGGGTCGACGCCGACGACTTGCGCATCGCCGCGCGCAGCGGCGCCCAGCTGATCGAGCAAGCCGCCAGCCGTGCCAGCAAAGGCGACGACGGCCCGCTGCTGCAGGCCTGGGCCGCCGAACTGGCGCAGGCGCTCGAGCGCGGCGCCGCCATCGACGAGCTGCGACTGCTGGCGCTGGACGAGTCGCGCAGCGCGGTCGCCCAGCGCCACCCCGACCTGCGCCACGCGCTGACCAGCCCGCAGACCTATGGCGTCACCGTCGAGCGCGAGCGCGCCCGCTTCTCGGCCTGGTACGAATTCTTTCCGCGCTCGGCCAGCGCCGACGCGGCGCGCCACGGCACCTTCGCCGACTGCGAAGCCTGGCTGCCTTATGTGCAGCGCATGGGCTTTGACGTCATTTACTTCCCGCCCATCCACCCGATCGGCCGCAGCCGCCGCAAAGGCCGGAACAACACGCTGGACCCCAGCGCCGACGACGTCGGCAGCCCGTGGGCGATCGGCGCCGCCGAAGGCGGGCACGAGGCCATCCTCGGCGCCCTGGGCACGCTGGCCGACTTCCGGCGCCTGGTCGGCCGCGCCGCCGATCACGGCATCGAAGTCGCGCTCGACATCGCCTTCCAATGCGCGCCCGACCACCCCTGGGTCAGCGAACATCCCGAGTGGTTCAAGAAGCGCGCCGACGGCAGCATCCAGTACGCCGAGAACCCGCCCAAGAAGTACCAGGACATCTACCCCTTCGACTTCGAGTCGGCGCAGTGGCGCGAGATGTGGCTGGCGCTGGCCGGCGTGATGAGCTTCTGGGCCGAACAAGGCGTGCGCATCTTCCGCGTCGACAACCCGCACACCAAGGCGTTCCCGTTCTGGGAATGGGCGATTGCGCACCTGCGTTCGACCTACCCCGACCTGGTCTTCCTGTCCGAAGCCTTCACCCGGCCGCGCGTGATGCACCGGCTGGCCAAGATCGGCTTCAGCCAGTCCTACACCTATTACACCTGGCGCAACACCAAGGAAGAATTGACCGAGTACTTCACCGAGCTGAGCCAGGGTCCGGGGCGCGAATACTTCCGCCCCAACGTGTGGCCGAACACGCCCGACATCCTGCCCGCTGCGCTGCAGTTCGGTGGCCGCCCGGCGGCGATGGCGCGGGTGACGCTGGCAGCGACGCTGGCCGCCAACTACGGCCTTTACGGCCCGGTCTACGAACTGCTCGAAAGCCAGGCGCTGCGCAGTGGCGGCGAGGAATACCTCGACTCGGAAAAGTACGAGCGCCGGGTCTGGGACCGCACGCGGCCCGACTCGCTGGCCGACTTCATCGGCGTGCTCAACCGCGCCCGGCGCGACAACAAGGCGCTGCAAAGCGACGCCGGCCTGCACTTTCTGAAAGTCGACAACGAGCAGTTGATCGCCTATGCCAAGTCGACGCCCGCGGGCGCCACGCCCGAGAGCGCCAACACCGTCGTCTGCGTCGTCAACCTCGACCCCCACCATGTGCAGAGCGGCTGGGTCGAGATGGACCTGGCGGCCTTGGGCATCGACGCCCACCAGGCCTACCAGATGCACGACCTCATCACCGGTGCCCACTTCCTCTGGCATGGCGCGCGCAACTTCGTCAGCCTCGACCCCCACAGCTGCCCGGCCCATGTGATGCAGCTGCGCACGCGGCTGCAGCGCGAAAACGACTTCGACTACTTCCTCTGACCACCGTGACAGCCCACGCCAAGATCGCCCCCACCGTCGCCGCGCAGCGGCCTGCCGAAGATCCGCTCTGGTACAAGGATGCGGTCATCTACGAGCTGCACATCAAGGCCTATGCCGACGCCAACGGCGACGGCATCGGTGACTTCCGTGGCCTGGCCGAGCGCCTGGACCATGTGCAGGCGCTGGGCGTCAACACGATCTGGCTGCTGCCCTTTTATCCGTCGCCGCAGAAGGACGACGGCTACGACGTGTCCGACTACGAAGACGTGCATCCGTCCTACGGCACGCTCGACGACTTCCGCGCCTTCCTGGCCGAGGCGCACCGGCGCGGCCTGCGCGTGATCACCGAGCTGGTGGTCAACCACACCTCGGACCAGCATCCCTGGTTCCAGGCCGCGCGCCAGGCGCCCAAGGGCTCGCCCGAGCGCGACTTCTACGTCTGGACCGACGACGCCAAGCTGTATGCGGGCACGCGCATCATCTTCACCGACACCGAGAAGTCCAACTGGACCTGGGACGAAGTGGCCGGCCAGTACTTCTGGCACCGCTTCTTCAGCCACCAGCCCGACCTGAACTTCGACAACCCGGCGGTCATCGAGGCCGTGCTCAAGACGATGGAGTTCTGGCTCGAGATGGGGGTCGACGGCTTCCGCCTCGACGCCATCCCCTACCTGATCGAGCGCGACGGCACCAGCAACGAGAACCTGCGCGAGACGCACGACGTCATCAAGCAGATCCGCGCCCGCGTCGAGGCCAAGTACCCGGGCCGGCTGCTGCTGGCCGAGGCCAACATGTGGCCCGAGGATGTGCGCGAGTACTTCGGCGACGGCGACGAATGCCAGATGGCCTACCACTTCCCGCTCATGCCGCGCATGTACATGGCGATCGCGCAGGAAGACCGGCACCCGGTGGTCGAGATCCTGGCGCAGACACCCGACATCCCGCCGAACTGCCAGTGGGCGGTGTTCCTGCGCAACCACGACGAGCTGACGCTCGAGATGGTGACGAGCAAGGAGCGCGACTACATGTACAACATGTACGCCGCCGACAAGCGCGCGCGCATCAACCTGGGGATCCGCCGCCGGCTGGCGCCACTGCTGGAAAACGACACAGTGCGCATCAAGCTGATGAACACGTTGCTGCGGTCGAGGCCGGGCACGCCGGTGCTGTACTACGGCGACGAGATCGGCATGGGCGACAACATCTTCCTC
>JAUYAJ010000028.1 GCA_030693565.1 Rubrivivax sp. | reverse complement strand
CCGGCCGACGCCGGCGGCGCCGACCTGCACGCCGGCATTGCCGCCGTCAGCACCGACAGCGCCGGCAGCCTGCTATGGCTCGACATGCCCGCCCTGCTGCGCCAGCACGCTGCGCCCTTGCTGCGCAGCGCAGCCGCCCGCGAGCCCGACCATGCAGCCGCCTGACGCCGGCGCTGTGCTGCTGCAGCGGCTGCAACAGCACCAAGGGATGCGGCCCGACCCGGTGCTGCAGCAGCGTGTTCAGCAAGCACTGGATGACATCGCCAGCGAGCGACGCCAAGCCGCGCCAGCGCCTGCCACCGCCGACCTGTCGACGCTGGCCCCGGGCCAGCCGGGCTGGCAGAACTTCCTCGACCGCGTGCTGGTGCCCGAAACCTGGTTCCGCCGCGACGCCGGCGCACTCGCGGCGCTGGCCGCAAAGCTCGGCGCCGCGCCGCGGCCGGCGCAGCGCCTGCGCGTGCTGTGCGCGCCCTGTTCCACCGGCGAGGAGCCGCTCAGCGTCGCCTTGCTGCTGCGCGACCTGGGCTGGCCCGACGACGCCTTCAGCGTCCACGGCATCGACCTCAGCCAGACCAGCATTGCCGCCGCCCGCGGTGGCCACTACCGCAGCCACGCCTTCCGCGGCGTCGACCCGGTCTGGCGCGAGCGCCACTTCATGCCCTGCGCCGAGGCCCAGCGCTGGCAGTTGCGCCAGCCGCTGCCGGCGGCCAGCCTGCAGTTCGAGCAGGTCGATGTCTTCGCCCTTGAGCGCCCGGCCCTGCCTTGGGACGTGGTGTTCTGCCGCAACCTGCTGATCTACCTGGAGCAGGCGGTCCGCGTCCGCCTGCTCGGTCATTTGCGCGGCCTGTGCCGCGACGATGGCTTGCTCTTCGTCGGCCATGCCGAGGTCGGCCTGCTGCACGACGCGGGCTTGGTCGCACTGACCACGCCGATGAGCTTCGGCTATCAAAACCGGCTGCGCACCAGCGTGCGCCAGCCGGCGCGGCCGGCAGCTGCGTCCGCGCCGGCACCGCGGTCGACGCCGACACCGAGCCGCCCGGTGCCGCTGC
>JAUYAJ010000207.1 GCA_030693565.1 Rubrivivax sp. | reverse complement strand
CGATAACGCAGTTCGGGGTCGCCGATCATGCGCAGCAGACGGGCCCGCGAGTCGGCCAGGCCGCGGTGGTAGTCGACCACGATCTGCGTCACCGGGTCGTAGTACAGCGCGTTGACGGTGAAGTCGCGCCGCGCCGCGTCTTCGATCTGCGGCCCCCAGACGTTGTCGCGCAGCACGCGGCCGCTGGCATCGACCACATGCGACTTGCCGGCCAGCTCGGCCTTCGAGGTCTTCTCGTTGCCGCCGACCTGCTCGGCCGCGTTGGCTTCGAGCAAGGCGCGAAAGGTCGACACCTCGATCACCTCATGCTCGCGGCCGCGGCCGTAGATCACATGGACGATGCGAAAGCGCCGGCCGATGATGAAGGCGCGGCGGAACAGCGCCTTGACCTGCTCGGGCGTGGCGTCGGTGGCGACGTCGAAGTCCTTGGGCCGCAAGCCCACCAGCAGGTCGCGCACCGCGCCGCCGACGATGTAGGCCTCGTAGCCAGCGTCCTTGAGCGTGCGCACGACGCGCACCGCGTTGTCGTCGAGCAGCGCCGGGTTGATGCCGTGCTCGCTGGCCGGCACCTCGACGCGCCGGCCCTGCGGCACTTCGGCGACGGCGGCTTCTTCTTTGCGACCGAGCAGACGGCCGATGAATTTCTTGATCATGTGAACAGGCTCAGGATGGGCCAGCCGCGTTCGCGCGCGATGCGCGCCAGGGCTGGTCCGGGGTTGGTGGCCACCGGGTCGCTGACGACCTCCAGCAGCGGCAGGTCGTTGGTCGAGTCGCTGTAGAACACGGTGCGCTCGAAGTCATCCCAGCGGCTGCCCTGGTCGGCCAGCCACTGGTGTACGCGGGTGATCTTGCCATCACGGAACGACGGCACGCCGCGGATCGCCCCGGTGACGCGGCCGCTGCCATCGCGCTCGAGCTCGGTGGCGATCAGCTCGGCAACGCCGAACAAGCTGGCAATCGGCCGCGTCACGAACTCGTTGGTGGCGGTGACGATGGCGACGCGGTCGCCGGCGCGCTGGTGCTGGCGCACCAGCGCCAGCGCCGCCGGGTGCAGCGCCGGGCGCACCACCTCGTCGACGAAGCGCTGGCGCGCGGCGGCGAGTTCATCAGCGCCGCGCTCGCGCCAAGGCGCGGTGGCGAAGGCCACGTAGGCCGCCATGTCGAGCTGGCCGGCCAGGTAGTCGGCGTAGAAGGCGTCGTTGCGCTGCTTGAAGGCCTGGCCATCGGCCCAGCCCAGGCCGACCAGGAATTCGCCGAAAGCGTGGTCGGAGTCGTTCGGCAGCAGCGTGCCATCGAGGTCGAACAAGGCCAGCTTCATGGCGCCGCGCCGCCCGCCGGCGGGCCTTCCTCGGCCAGCATCTGGCGCAGCAGCGGCACCGTCACCGGGCGCGAACGCGCCAACGCGAAGCGGTCCAGGCGGTCGAGCAAACCCATCAAGCTGCCCAGGTCGCGCGCAAAACGCGTCTGCAGGTGGTCCATCACCTCGTCGGACAGAAAAATGCCGCGGCGGTCGGCCTCGCGCCGCAGCGCCGCCCGGGTCTCGCTGTCGGTGGGCGGCTGCAGCGCGAACACATGGCCCCAGCCGAGGCGGCTGCGCAAGTCCTCGCGCACCGTCAGGTCGACCGGCGGCACGCGGCCCGCCGCCGCCACCTGCACACCATGGGTGCCGGCCTCGACGAATACGGTGAACGCGGCTTGCTGGGCCTGGGCGTCGAGCGCGTCGCAGCGGTCGATCACCACCAGCGCCCAGTCCGGCGCCAGCGTCCACGGCAGCGCGCTGGCGGCGTCGAACCAGCCCACGCGCTGGCCGCTTTGCTGGCAGGCATGGGCGAGCGCACGCAGCAAGTGCGTCTTGCCACTGCCTGGCCCGCCCCACAGATAGACCGGCGCCGCCGGCATGACGAGCGCGCGCAGATGGGCCAGCGCGGCGGCATTGCCGGCGCTGTGAAAGCTCTCGAAGGTGGGCAGCGGCTCGGGGCCGATCGGCAGTGGAATCTGTTTCATCGTCACGGTGGCGGCGCTCAATGCAGCCGCGGGCGCTGGTTCAGCGTAGCCAGCTGGCGTTGCAGCGCCGGGGCATCGGCGGCGTCCGGCCGCTGCGCCAGGTAGGCGGCCAGATCCTCCGCGGCGGCGCCATGGCGGCCCAGCGCAGCCAATGCCAGGCCGCGATCGCGGCGCTCTTCCCAGGCCTGGGGCAGCAGGATGACCAGCCGCTCGAGCACCGCCAGCAAGCGTGCATTGTCGGCCGCGCTGCGGTGCACCGCCTTCAGATTGCGCAGCAAGCGGGCGATGATGTCGCGCGGCGTCGCCGGCTGCAGAAAGAGCCCGAGCGGGGCCTCGAAGTCGCCGACCAGGCCTTGCTGCTCGCGATAGGGCAGCAGCCGCTCGTCGAGGTCGTCGCGCGACAAGGAATGGCCGCTGAAGGGGTCGAGCACGACCTCGCCGCGCGGCATCCGCAGCTTGACCAGGAAATGGCCCGGAAACGACACCCCGCAGGCCGACAAGCCAACCTGGCCGGCGATCTCGACGTAGAGCAGCGCCAGCGTGATGGGGATGCCGCGGCGCGACCGCAGCACCTCTGGCAGGTAGCTGTTGCGGCGGTCGTAATAGTCGTTGACGTTGCCGGCGAATCCCAGCTCCTCAAAGAAATAGCGGTTCATCAGTCGCAGACGCTGGACCGGCGCGGCATCGGCCGGCAGGCGCCGGCGCAGGCGGTCGGCCAGGGTGTCGACCTGCGCCAGCACCGCCAGCGTGTCGAGCCCAGGGTCGTCGTCCTGGGCCACGGCGGCGGCGGCTTCCAGCACCGAGAAGCTGGCATCGTCGGCCACCAGCGCGGCAAAGTACTGCAGCGCTGTGGGGACTTCGAAGTGCAGCGAACCGGCCATGGGTGGGCGCGAGTTTAGGTCAGCCGCGGCGCACGAACTGGCGCAGGTTCAGACCGCTGAGCCGCAGCACGGCGAAGTACAGCGCCGCCGCGCCGGCCAGCACCGCAGCCATCCAGCCGGCGCGCTGGCCCCAGCTGGCCTGCAGGCCGATCCAGTCGACGGCCTGCCCGGCCCAGGCCAGCAGCGCTGCCAGCATGGCGCAGGCCAGCACGACCCGCGCACCGAAGCCGGCCCAGCCCGGCTGCGGCTGGTAGATGCCGCTGCGCAGCAGCCCGGCCAGCAGCAGCCCGGCGTTGACCAGGGCGCCCAGGCCGATCGACAGCGCCAGCCCGGCGTGGCCTATCCAGGGCACGAAGAAGACGTTCATCACCTGGGTGGCGATGAGCACGCCGACGGCGATCTTCACCGGCGTGGCGATGTCGTGGCGGGCGTAGAAGGCCGGCGCCAGCACCTTGACGCCGATGAGGCCGATCAAGCCGATGCCGTAGCCGCGCAGCGCGCGCACGGTCTGGCTGACGTCGCTGCCGGCGAACTCGCCGTAGTGGTACAGCACCGCCACCAGCGCGTGCGGGAACACCAGCAAGGCCACCGCACACGGCAGCGCCAGCAGCACCGCCATGCGCAAACCCCAGTCGAGCAGGTCCGAATAGGCCTGCGGGTCGTCGCGCCCCTTGGCCGCCGTCAGCCGCGGCAGCAGCACGACGCCCAGGGCAACGCCGAGCAAGCCGGTCGGGAACTCCATCAGCCGGTCGGCATAGGTCAGCCAGGACACCGCGCCGACGCCGACGTGGGAGGCGATCTGGGTATTGATCAGCAGCGAGATCTGCGCCACCGACACCCCCAGCAGCGCCGGCGCCATCATGCGCAGCACATGGCGCACACCGGGGTGGCGCCAGGCTGCCAGCACGGCGCCCGGACTCAGGCCGATGCGCGGCAGGCAGCCGATGCGCGCCAGCGCCGGCACCTGCACCGCCGCTTGCAGCACGCCGCCCAGCATGACGCCGCCGGCCAAGGCGTAGATCGGCGGAATGCCCCAGGCGGCGAACTGCGGCGCGCCCCACCAGGCGGCGCCGATGACGCACAGGTTCAGCAGCACCGGCGTCACCGCCGGCACCGCAAAGCGCTGCCAGGTGTTGAGGATGCCGGCGCTCAGGGCCACCATCGACATGAAACCGATGTAGGGAAACATCCAGCGAGTCATCGTCGCTGCGCTGTCGAGCTCCTTCAGCCCGGCCGCCATCGCCCACACCAGCAGCGGCGCGCCGATGACGCCCAGCGCGCACACCAGCAGCAGTACCCAGACCAGCACGGTGGCCACGGCGTCGATCAGCCGCAGCGTCACCGCGTCGCCCTCACGCTCGCGGGTGGCGGCCAGCAGCGGCACGAAGGCCTGCGAGAACGCGCCTTCGGCGAACAGGCGGCGAAACAAGTTGGGGATGCGGAAGGCGACGTTGAAAGCGTCGGTGGCGGCGCTGGCGCCGAAGCTGGCGGCAATCAGTTGCTCGCGCACGAGCCCGGTGACGCGGGACAGCAGCGTCAGCAATGAAACGGTGGAGGCAGCCTTGAGCAGGTTCATCAGGAGCGCGCCCGGCTGGCGGCGCTGGCGCGCGCACGGCGGGACGGCGTGCACGGAAGTCGGCGCCGGCGCCTGGGCAGGCGGCGGATTATAGGGAGGCCACCCCTGCCGGCGCGAGCGCCGCGCCAGCACCGCCTGGCAGGCCGATATGTGAGCGTCGACTCACGAACCCTGGCATTCGGCGCGTTGCGTGCTATACTCGATCCTCTTTGCATCAGCCAATCCGCAAACTCACAGCATGGCCACTTCGTCCAAAGCCAAGAAGAAAACCGTTCGCCTCGCCTCGGGCCGCAAGCGCGCCCGCCAGGACGTGCTGCTGAACGCCGCCAACACCTCGCTGCGCTCGCGCTTTCGCACCGTCGTCAAGAACGTGCAAAAAGCCGTTGTCGCCGGCGACAAGGCCGCAGCGGCCGCCGTCTTCAAGTCGGCCCAGAGCGTGATGGATTCGGTGGCCGAAAAGGGCATCTTCCACAAGAACAAGTCAGCTCGCCTGAAGAGCCGCCTGTCCGCCAAGGTCAAGGCGCTGGCGCTCGCCGCCTGATCCACCGGTCTCTGGCTGACCCGCGACAGGGCCCGCAATGCGGGCCCTTCGTCTTTTCTGGCCCACATTGCGGGCCTTTCGTCATTCTTGGCCCGCTATGCGCGCCCGTCGACATTGGCGCCTGCCGTCAAGCCACTGCCGGCGGCACGTCCTCGGGCATCAGACAAGCCTCGACGACCTGCAGTTCGTTGTCGCGGGCGAAGTTCATCACGAAGTCCCAGGCCATCGGCTCGATGTCCTTCAGCGCTTCGCTGACGATGACGCACTTGACGCCGTTGATCGCGCGCGGCACGCAATACGGCGAATAGCCGATGAAGGCACCGATGCCGCCGCGCCCGCCACCCGGGCGGAAACACGACATCGCACCGGCCAGCCGCTCGGCCCAGTCGCTGGGGCGGAACGAGCGGCCGTCCCGGGTCAGCCCCTGGATGAAAACTTGGCGCGGTTTGGGCTGATTCATCGAGACTGGATTGTGCCTTGCCGATGTTGCGTCGCATCATCGCTCTAGAATCGAAGCGGCCGATCTGGCTGCATTCCTGCGCATGAGGACCCCTCAATGAACGCTCCCGACCCCGCCGTCACCTCGCCAATGCCACACGTGATGAACACCTACGGCCGACTGCCGATGGCGCTCTCGCACGGCCGCGGCTGCTGGCTGTGGGACACCGAGGGCCGCAAGTACCTTGACGCGCTGGCCGGCATCGCCGTCAACACGCTCGGCCATGGCCATGCCAAGCTGGTGCCGGCACTGCAGGAGCAGATCGCCAAGCTGATCCACACCTCCAACTACTACCAGGTGCCGCTGCAGGAGCAACTTGCCGCCAAGCTGTGCGAAATCTCCGGCCTGGAAGCGGCCTTCTTCTGCAATTCCGGCCTCGAAGCCAACGAAGGCGCGCTGAAGATCGCGCGCAAGTACGGCCATGACCGCGGCGTCGATCGCCCGGAGATCATCGTCTACGAAGCCGCTTTCCACGGCCGCTCGATCGCCACGCTGTCGGCCACCGGCAACCCCAAGGTCCAGGCCGGCTTCGGCCCGCTGGTCGAAGGATTCGTGCGCGTGCCGCTGAACGACCTGGCGGCAATCGAAGCCGTGGCGCGCAGCCGCCCGAACGTCGTTGCCGTGTTCCTGGAGACCATCCAGGGCGAAGGCGGCGTCAACCCCAGCCGCAGCGACTATCTGCAAGGCCTGCGCCGGATCTGCGACGAACGCGACTGGCTGCTGATGCTCGACGAAGTGCCGTGCGGCATCGGCCGCACCGGCACGTGGGTTGCCCACCCGTGGGCCGGCATCCAGCCCGACGTCATGCCGCTGGCCAAGGGGCTGGGCTCGGGCGTGCCGGTTGGGGCCATCGTCACCGGGCCGAAGGCCACGCGCGTGCTCGGCCCGGGCAACCACGGCACCACTTTCGGCGGCAACCCGCTGGCGATGCGCGCCGGCGTCGAGACGCTGCGCATCATGGAAGAGGACGGCCTGATGGCCAACGCCGCCACTGTCGGCGCCCTGCTGATGGCGCGGCTGCACAAGGAATTCGACGGCGTCGCTGGCGTCACCGATATCCGCGGCGCCGGGCTGATGATCGGCATCGAGCTCGACCGCCCTTGCGGCGCCTTGCTCGGCCGCGCCGCCGAGGCCGGGCTGCTGATCAGCGTCACCGCCGACCGCGTGATCCGTCTGGTGCCGGCGCTGATCCTGAGCGCCGACGAAGCGATGCAGATCGCCGACATCCTGTGCCCACTGGTCAAGGCCTTGCTGGCCGAACCGCGGC
>JAUYAJ010000205.1 GCA_030693565.1 Rubrivivax sp. | reverse complement strand
CTGAAGACCCGAGGAGGACACTGTCATGAGCTATCAAATCGATCTGTCGGGGCGTGTTGCGATGATCACCGGCGCGTCCAGCGGATTGGGCGCGCAGTTCGCCCGCACGCTGGCCAAGGCCGGCGCCGGCGTCGTGCTGGCGGCGCGGCGCATCGAGATGCTGAAGACGCTGCGCGCCGAGATCGAGTCCGAAGGCGGTGACGCTCATGTGGTGGGACTGGACGTCACCGACCCGGTGAGCATTGCCGCCGCGGTCGCCCACGCCGAGACCGAGATGGGCACGATCGACATCCTGGTCAACAACGCCGGCGTCAGCACCACCGGCAAGCTGGTCGACGTGACGCCCGACGAGTATGACTACGTGTTGAACGTCAACGCCCGCGGCGCGTTTTTCGTCGCGCAGGAGGTCGGCAAACGCATGATCGCGCGCGCCCGCGGCGCCGCGCCCGGCACCTTCACCGGCGGGCGCATCGTCAACGTGGCCTCGATGGCCGGGCTGCGCGTGCTGTCGCAGATCGGCGTCTACGCGATGAGCAAGGCCACCGTGATCCACATGACGAAGGCGATGGCACTCGAATGGGGCCGCTACGGCATCAACGTCAACGCCATCTGCCCGGGCTACATCGACACCGAGATCAACCACCACCATTGGCAGACCGAGGCCGGCAAGAAGCTGATGACGATGCTGCCGCGCAAGCGCGTGGGCAAGCCGCAGGACCTGGACGCCGTGCTGATGATGCTGTGCGCCAACGAGAGCCACTTCGTCAACGGCGCGGTGATCGCTGCCGACGACGGCTTCGGGGTCTGAGCCTCGCATGCGCAACCTGACCCCGCTGGAGGCACGCGTGCTCGGCGTGCTGGTGGAAAAGCAGCACACCGTGCCCGACACCTACCCGCTGTCGCTGAATTCGCTCACCGCCGGCTGCAACCAGAAGACAGCGCGGGTGCCAGTGATCGAAGCCACCGAAGCCGAGGTGCTGACCGCGATCGACGGCATGAAGGCGATGAGCCTGGTGTTCGAAGGCTCGGGCTCGCGCGTGGTGCGCTACGAGCACAACCTGGGACGCATCTACAACGTGCCCGGCGCGTCGGCGGCCTTGCTGGCGGTGCTGATGCTGCGCGGACCGCAGACCGCGGCCGAACTGCGGTTGAACTGCGAGCGGCTGCACAAGTTCGCCGACATCTCGTCGGTCGAGGGTTTTCTGGACGAACTGGCCGAGCGCTATCCGGCGCGGGTGATGAAGCTGGCGGTGGCGCCGGGGGCGCGCGAGCCGCGCTGGACCCACCTGCTGTGCGGCGAGGTCGCCGAGCCGGCCTGGGTGGCGCCACCGCCGGGCGAGGCCCGCGCGGCCGACGTGACGAGCGGCGAGTTGGCCGCCATGAAAGCCGAGCAGACCCGGCTCGCTGCCGAAGTGGCCGAGTTGCGCACGCTGGTCCAGCGGCTGGCGCGCGAACTCGGCGTCGAAGACGTCTGAGCCGCGATGCGATTCACCGTCCCCGCCGAGAAGAAGCTGACCCACGAGTTGGTGATCCCGATTCGCTGGGGCGACATGGACGCGATGGGCCATGTCAACAACACGGTCTACTTCCGCTACCTGGAGTTCGCGCGGCTGGAGTGGCTGTACCGCATCGGCGGGCCGCCCGACCCGAAAGGCAGTGGCCCGGTGATCGTCAACGCTTTCTGCAACTTCATCCGCCAGCTCGAGTTTCCGGGCGACATCCTGGCCCGGCATTACGTGACCAACCCCGGCCGCAGCAGCTTCGACACCTATGTGACGATGGAGCGCACGGACGATCCCGGTGTGGTCTGCGCCGAGGGCGGCTCGAAGACCGTCTGGATCGACTTCCAGGCCCAGAAGTCGATCCCTTTGCCCGACCGGGTGCGCCAGCTTGTCGAGTAGCGTGACCATCGCCAGCGTGACACGCCGGGCCTGGGTGCGCGAAGCCGTTCGCCGCATCGAAGCCGACTTCCAGCGCTCCAGCGACACCCACCTGATCCCGCTGCCCTTGCCCGGTTTCCCCGGCATCGATCTCTACCTGAAGGACGAGTCCAGCCACCCGACCGGCAGCCTCAAGCACCGGCTGGCGCGCAGCCTGTTCCTGCATGCGCTGTGTAACGGCTGGCTGCGCGAAGGCAGCACGGTGGTCGAAGCCTCGAGCGGGTCGACCGCGATCAGCGAAGCCTATTTCGCGCGCCTGCTCGGCCTGCCTTTCATTGCCGTGATGCCGCGCAGCACCAGCCCGCAGAAGATCAGCGCGATCGAGTTCCAGGGCGGGCGCTGCCACCTGGTCGACGACCCGCGCGCCATTTATGCCGAAAGCCAGCGCCTGGCGGCCGAGGCCGGCGGCCATTACATGGACCAGTTCACCTACGCCGAACGGGCCACCGACTGGCGTGCCAACAACAACATCGCCGAAAGCATCTTCGTCCAGATGCGGCGCGAGCCCCATCCCTGTCCGGCCTGGATCGTCGCCAGCGCCGGCACCGGCGGCACCCTGGCCACGCTGGGGCGCTACGTGCACTACGGCTGCCACGAGACGCGGGTCTGCGGCGCCGACGCCGAGCGTTCGGTGTTCTTCGACCATTACGTCAGCGGCGACGCCGGCCTGACGCTGGCCCAGGGCTCGCGCATCGAAGGCATCGGCCGGCCGCGCGTCGAAGCCTCGTTCGTGCCCGGCGTGCTCGACGCCATGGTCAAGGTGCCCGACCTGTGGAGCCTGGCAGCGATGCACGCCTTGAGCGTGCGGCTGGGCCGGCGTGTCGGCGGCTCCACCGGCACCAACCTGGTGGCTGCGCTGGCCTGCGCGCGAGCGCTGGCGGCCCAGGGGCAGGGCGGCTCGATCGTCACGCTGCTGTGCGACGACGGCGCGCGCTACCGCCACAGTTACTTCGACAACGACTGGCTGCGCGCCCAGGGCCTGGACTGCGGACCCGAGAGCGACGCCGTCGACGCCGTCATGCAGCGCGGCGAATGGCCCGAGGCGCTGCGGCGCAGCTGGCGGCTGGCGGGCGACCTGGCTTGAAGCGGCAGCGCGTTCAGCCCAGCAGCGCGTAAGGCCCGCCGACCACCAGCGCGCGCTGGTAGGCCGGCCGGGCGTGGATGCGCGCCAGCCAGTCCAGCAGCTGCGGCCGGCCGGCGTCGAGCCCACCTCTCGACGCTGCGGCTTCGAGCGGAAAACTCATCTGGATGTCGGCGGCGCTGAATTCGGCGCCGGCAAACCAGGGCCGGGTCGCCAGTTCGGCTTCCATGAAGTCGAGCTGGCGGCGGATGTTGGGGGCGATGAAACTCTTGGTGACCTTGTCGGCGATGCCTTTGACGACCGGCTTGATGAAGAAGGGCACCGGCGCTGTGCGCACCTTGTCGAACACCAGTTTCATCAGCAGCGGCGGCATCGCGCTGCCTTCGGCGAAGTGCAGCCAGTAGGTGAAGGCGCGGCCCTCGGGCGTGCCCGCTGGCGGGCGCAGGCGGCCGCCGCCATGGGCGTCGAGCAGGTACTCGACGATGGCGCCGGACTCGGCCACGGTGACGTCGCCGTCGCTGATCACCGGCGACTTGCCCAGCGCATGGACCTGGCGCAGTTCGGCCGGCGCCAGCATCGTCTTGGGGTCGCGTTTGTAATGCTTGACCTCGTAAGGCAGGCCCAGCTCTTCGAGCAGCCAGAGCACACGCTGCGAGCGCGAGTTGTCGAGATGGTGCAAGGTGATCATGGCGTTCCTGGGTTGAGCGTCTGGCCGCCGAGCAGCTTGTTGACGAGTTCGGGGGTGGTGGCGGCGCCGGTCTTGCGCATCAGCCGGGCGCGGTAGACGTCAACGGTGCGTGGGCTGATGCCGAGTTGGCGGCCGATCAGCTTGCTCGTCAGGCCCTGGATCAGCAGCGCGGCGATCTCGCGTTCGCGGCCGGTGAATTCGACCTTCAGCACGCGCTTGGCCGACAAGTCCTCGAAAGCCCAGATGCCTTGGGCGTGCGGCGCCCCGGGGTCGAGCGCGCGACCCGAGACATGGCACCAGAACAGCTCGCCGTCGACGCGCTTCATCACGCGTTCGTCGGCGTAGCGGCCTTGTGCGTCCAGGCTGGCGCTGATGCGCACGCCGGTGCGCTTGAACTCGTCGGCGGTCGGGTAGAGGACTTCGAAGGACTGGCCGATGAGCTGGTCACGCTCGGCGCCGAACATCGCCAGCAGCTGGTGGTTGCAGTCGATCATCAGGCGCTGGCGCGACAACACCAGGCCGATCGGCGCCAGCTCGAAGGCGGTGCGGTAGTCGAACTCGGGCGCCGTCTCGGCTGGCGCCAGCTTGCGTGGGTTCACAGCAAGGCGTAGGTGGTGGTTGCGTGGGCCGCCAGTTCGTCGTCGGCGTTGATGATCTGGACCTCGCCGAACACCAGGCTGCGCCCCATGCGCAGCACGCGGGCGACGACGCGAGCGGCGCCGCTCTGGCCCGACACCGGGCGCAGAAAGCTGGTCTGCAACTGCACCGTGGACATCGGCTTGAAGCCGCCGAGCTTGGTCATGATGGCCAGCACCATTGCGGTGTCGCAGGCCGCCAGCATGGTCTGGCCGCAGAGCGCGCCGCCGGCATGCACATGCTGGGGCGTCACCGGCAGCGCCAGCACGACCTCGCCGGCACGCGCCTCGAGCACGCGCAGGTCGAGCTGGCGCACCCAGTCGGAAAACACATGCGACAGCGCGGCTTCCAGCATCTCTTTGTCGGCGAAAGACTGCGTCTCCATGGCGGGCTCCTCGGTGGGATCAGGGCTGGGGGCTAGTCAATTCTACGTAACGACTACCTAAGCGGTTACGTAGTACGCTTGGCGCCGGTTTCACCGGAGATTCACGGAGACTCAAGGCATGAAGAAGCTCTACCCCAGCGCCGCCGCGGCGCTTGCCGGCATCGTCAAGGACGGCCAGCTGATGGCTGTCGGCGGCTTCGGCCTGTGCGGCATCCCCGAAGCCTTGATCGCTGCGCTGCGGGGCACCGGCGTCAAGGACTTGACAGTGATCTCGAACAACGCCGGCGTCGACGGCTTCGGCCTCGGCCAGTTGCTGGAGTCGCGCCAGATCAAGCGCATGATTTCCAGCTACGTCGGCGAGAACAAGGAGTTCGAACGCCAGTACCTGGCCGGTGAACTGGAACTGGAATTCACCCCGCAAGGCACGCTGGCCGAGAAGCTGCGCGCAGGGGGTGCCGGCATACCGGCCTTCTTCACCAAGACCGGTGTCGGCACGTTGGTGGCAGAAGGCAAGGAACTGCGCGAGTTCGACGGCGAAACCTATGTGATGGAGCGCGCACTGGTTCCCGACGTGGCGCTGGTCAAGGCGCATCGCGCCGACAAGTCGGGCAACCTGCAGTTTCGCTACACCGCACGCAATTTCAATCCGGCCGCTGCGATGGCCGGCAGGATCACCGTGGTCGAGGTCGAGGAGATCGTCGAGACCGGCGCCATCGAGCCGGACCAGGTCCATCTGCCGGGCATCTACGTGCACCGGATCGTGCTCAATGCCCATCCGGAAAAGCGCATCGAGAAGCGCACCATCCGCGAGACGGCAGCCGCCTGATCGCGCGAACACCACGAACACAGGAGATCAACATGGCATGGACTCAAGACCAGATGGCGGCACGCGCGGCCAGGGAACTGCAGGACGGTTTTTACGTGAACCTGGGGATCGGCATTCCGACCCTGGTGGCCAACCATGTCCCGGCGGACATGGAGGTGTGGCTGCAATCGGAGAACGGCATGCTGGGCATCGGCCCGTTTCCGAGCGAGGACGAGGTCGACGCCGACCTGATCAATGCCGGCAAGCAGACCGTGAC
>JAUYAJ010000203.1 GCA_030693565.1 Rubrivivax sp. | reverse complement strand
CATGTACGGCGTGCTTGAGCGCCAGTTCCGCCGCTACTTTGCCGAGGCCGAGCGCCGCAAAGGCAACACCGGCTCGAACCTGCTGGCGCTGCTGGAATCGCGGCTGGACAACGTTGTCTACCGCATGGGTTTCGGCTCGACGCGCGCCGAGGCCCGTCAGCTGGTCTCGCACAAAGCGCTGACGGTCAACGGTACCGTCGTGAACATCCCGTCGTATTCGGTGAAAGCCGGCGATGCACTGGCCATCCGCGAGAAGGCCAAGTCGCAGCTGCGTGTGGTGGACGCCGTCAAGCTCGCGCAGTCGGTGGGCCAGTGCGACTGGGTGCAGGTCGACGTGACCAAGCTCGAGGGCGTGTTCAAGAAGGTCCCGGACCGCGACCAGTTCGGTGCCGAGATCAAAGAAGCGCTCATCGTCGAGTTGTATTCGCGCTGATGACAGTGGCGCAGGCGCCCTCGCCTGCGCGTCGCCCTCGCATGGCGCTTCGTTTCGTCGGGCTCGAAGCGCCCCATTTCCGCCGCCCGGCTCGGTCCATCAGCCTTATCGGTGTAACGAGCCGAGGGTATTGACAGGAACTCAGACTCAATGCAAACCACTCTTCTGAAGCCCAAGGCCATTCAAGTCGAGCCGCTCGGCGGCAACCGCGCCAAGGCTACGCTCGAACCCTTCGAGCGCGGCTACGGCCACACGCTGGGCAATGCCTTGCGCCGGGTGCTGCTGGGCTCGATGGTCGGCTACGCGCCGACCGAAGTCACCATTGCCGGCGTGCTGCACGAATATTCGGCCATCGACGGTGTCCAGGAAGACGTCGTCCATATCATGCTCAACCTGAAGGGCGTGGTTTTCCGGCTGCACAACCGTGACGAAGTCACGCTGGTGCTGCGCAAGGAAGGCGAGGGCCCGGTCACGGCCGGCGACATCCAGACCCCGCACGACGTCGAGATCATCAATCCCGAGCACGTCATTGCCCACCTGTCGCAAGGCGGCAAGCTCGACATGCAGATCAAGGTCGAAAAGGGCCGCGGCTATGTGCCAGGCTCGCTGCGCCGTTATGGCGACGAGCCGACCAAGTCGATCGGTCGCATCGTTCTGGACGCGTCGTTCTCGCCCGTTCGTCGCGTCAGCTACTCGGTCGAGAACGCCCGCGTCGAGCAGCGCACCGACCTCGACAAGCTGGTGATGGAGATCGAGACCAACGGCGCCATTCCGCCGGAAGAAGCGATCCGCCAGTCGGCTCGCATCCTGGTCGAGCAGCTGGCGATCTTCGCCCAGCTGGAAGTGAACCCGAACGAGATCTTCGACCAGCCGATCCAGCGCAAGGAGTCTTTCGACCCCATCCTGCTGCGTCCGGTCGACGAGCTCGAGCTGACGGTGCGTTCGGCCAACTGCCTCAAGGCCGAGACCATCTATTACATCGGCGACCTGATTCAGCGCACCGAGACCGAGCTGCTCAAGACCCCCAACCTGGGTCGCAAGTCGCTCAACGAGATCAAAGAAGTGCTGGCTTCGCGCGGGCTCACGCTTGGCGCGCGGCTGGAGAACTGGCCTCCACAAGGGCTGGACAAGCGCTGAAAGCGCTGCAACGGACGGCCTGAAGCGCCGTCCAGAACCATGGGTCTGCCTTCAGGGCAGCCCGGTGCACCCGGCAGTACCTGATACGGCTGCCGGCTTAAAACGCAAGAAAGGAAAGCACCATGCGCCACCGTCACGGTCTTCGCAAACTCAACCGCACCAGCAGCCATCGCCTGGCGATGCTGCGCAACATGTGCAACTCGCTGATCGAGCACGAGGCCATCAAGACCACCGTGCCCAAGGCCAAGGAACTGCGCCGCGTCGTCGAGCCGCTGATCACGCTGGGCAAGGAGCCGACGCTGGCCAATCGCCGGCTGGCCTTCGACCGCACCCGCGACCGCGACATCGTCAGCAAGCTGTTCAACGTGCTCGGCCCGCGTTACCAGGACCGTCCGGGTGGTTACACCCGCATCCTGAAGATGGGCTTTCGCGTGGGCGACAACGCGCCGATGGCCTATGTCGAGTTGGTCGATCGCCCTGAGGTCGAAGCCACCGAAACGGCTGCTGACAGCGCCAGCGAGTAAAGCAACAGCTCTGCGCACCGGCCCTGGCCGGTGCTGATCGATCAAAGGCCGGCGCCACAAGCGCCGGCCTTTTCGTTTTTCCGGCGCCTGGTCGGTCGCGTGGTGGGCGCTACAGTCGGTGCATTCCCGCCCCATTCGAGGACACCGACCATGGCGCATCTGATGTTCTACGAGCGCCCCATCGCCTTGAACCGTGAACGCCACCAAGGCTTGAGGCTGGAGGTCAGGCCAGACCACTTCCGCTTCGCTGCGCGCACCAACGCCGTGCCCATCGCCAGCACCGAGTTCGTCGACGTGGCGCGCGACTACCCGATCGTTTTCGTCGGATTGGACGGCGGGCCCTTCAACGTGGCCGCGCTGGTCGGTCTGCGCGATGGCGAGAACCTGATGGTCGATGCAGCAGGCGTGTGGGAGCCGGGGACCTATGTACCAGCGTTCGCGCGGCGCTACCCCTTCGTGCTGGCGCGCACCGATGACAGCGAGCGGCTCACCGTCTGCATCGACGAGGTCTACCCCGGCCTTGGCGGCGAGCGCGGCGACCCCTTGTTCGAGGCTGATGGCCGCGAAAGCGCATACCTCCAGCGCGTGCTGACCTTTCTGCAGGCCTTCCATGCCGAGTCCCAGCTCACCACCGAGTTCGCCAGCCGCCTCAAGCAACTCGGACTGCTCGTGCCCAGCCGTCTTGTCGGCCGCTGGCTGGGTATGGCTGCATTGAGGTGAGGTGCGCAGTGGCATTGCCAGCGAGCTGGCCAATCATTGCGTGACGGGACAGAAAGACTTGAAGTACTTCCGGCGCCCGTGCTATACTTGCAGGCTCAGTCGCGGGGTGGAGCAGCCTGGTAGCTCGTTGGGCTCATAACCCAAAGGTCGCAAGTTCAAATCTTGCCCCCGCAACCAAAATTCTCGAACAAGAAGAACAACTTCCGAATTGGCAAACGCCGACCCCAGGGTCGGCGTTTTGCTTTGTGCGCGGAAAGCGGGCTCGTCCGTCAGCGCGCGGGCGTGGCGCGCGGCAGGCGACGGACAATCGCTCGCCACCCAATCCACGAGGGCAGCGGCCTGCAGTCGGTGTTCAAGAGCGATGGCGGCTGACGCGGCCGAGCAGCCCCAGACCCACCAGCATCAAGGCCCAGCTGCCGGGCTCGGGCACTGGCGACCGGCTGTCATAGCCATTGCTGCCGGTGAAGTGATAGCCCGCGCCGGCGTCCAGGCTGAAGACTGCTTGACCCGAGGCCGTGACCGCGGACAGTGTTGGGCCCAGCGACAAGGTCGAAGTCGTGAGCTGGAAGCCGAGATTGAAGGTCTGACCCGGCAGCACGCTCAAGGTCATGGTCAGCAGCTCGTCGATGGCCCGGCCGGCGCAGGTGTTGAAGGTGCAGCTGAATGAGTTGGACACGATCGGGTTGACGCGTTGGTTCAGGTCGCTGGCGACCTCGCCAAAGCTCCAGGTGCCGATACTGGCGCTGAGGCTGCCAAACCTCAACACCTGCGTCTTGCTGATCTGACCGTCGAGCTTCAGCGTTGCCGTCACCGTCACAGGCGCGGCACCGCTGCCGTGCAAGGTGAACAGGCCGCCGGTGGCGCCCCAGGCGAAGCCGCCGCCGCTGTTCTGACCGGCGGTGTTGCTGAGCCGGATGCGGTCACTGAACACCTCGCCGCCGGCCACGATGCTGGCGGGCGGCTCCAGCGAGTACTCGCGCGTCGGCAGCAGCCGGGACGCGCCGAAACAGTCGCCGCCCAGCGCCGGCGTGCCGAGATCGCAGGCGTTGGCGGAGACCTCGATCCAGCTCGTGCCACCGGCAGGCATGTCGAAGGTGGCAGCCGCCGCTGGCTGCAGCGCAGTTGCAGCCAGCCAGCTGCCGAACAAGGCCGTCGACAGCACCCGAGCCCGGCGGGACTTCGGGTGTCGGCTCGGAGCGAGGGGTGATGGGTCCACGGGCGCGGTCTGCAGGGGATCGGTCCTTCGACGGGTTGACTCAGGGCTGTCCGCAGTCTGCCCGGGACGGCGTTTCATCAGCGTCTCAGCGCCGGTCGTGCCCCCCGGTTTGCGCGGTCGATGCCAGCCCCCTGGCGTGCAGCGCCCGATCCAGTCGCTGCCGCAATCCTGGGGACAAGGCCGCGGTGCGCAGCCAGCCCTGCCGGCGCGAACCGAGTGCAGCACGGGCCTGCCGATCTCAAGCCAGATCGTGGCCAGCGAGCAAAGTTTCTCGCACCGTCGACGGTTCACCAGGAACCGCGAGAATCCACGCCTTGGTTCTGACGCGCGCGCAAGAGGAAGACAAGCTTGATGGGATTCACGAGACGCCCCCCTGCGGATCGCTCTGGCCCTGACCGGTGGGCCGGCCAGGCCGACAAGGGCGCCCGCGCAGCGACGTCGGAGCCGGCTTGGAACCGATAGCGCCCGGTGCCACGCCGGCGGAGCCGCCGACCGAGCCGGCGCCGGCGCTGCCATCCGCCGACAGCAGCCAGCGGACGCGCCTGGGCGAGCGTGCCGAACGCAGGCGGCTGCCGCTGGCGCTGCTGTTCTCGCTGCTGATTCATGGCTTGTTGCTGAGCCTGACCTTTGGCGGCGACGGATCGGGGCTGCCGGGTCTGGGCTGGCCCTGGCAGGAGCGACGCGTCGAAGCGCCCGAGCTGCGCGTCGTGCTGCTGCCGGCACAAGTCGTGGAAGAGGCGCCGCAAGAGCTGGCCATCGGCGAGCCGCCGCCGACGGCGATGGCGACGATCGAGCCGGCTGTCGGCGAGGGACCGGTTCCATCGGCGGACGATTTGCCGGTGCCGATGCCGCCGCGCCCACCGCCAGCGACCGTCCCCAAGCCGGCGCCACTCCAGCCGGTGCTCGACGCCGCGCCTGCAGCGCTTCCCGCGCCGGCGCCTCGGCGCGCTGAAGCGTCTGCCGACGCAGCGCCTGCCACCATCGCCGAGACACCGGTGATCGCGACCGAGCCGACTGCCGAGCCGCGTTGGGTTGTCGCTGCCGCGCCGCCGGCGCCAACGCCTGTGCTGGCAGCCGCAGCCAGCGCCTCGGGCGCGGCGGCAGCAGCGGTCGAGGCGGCGCGGCTGGACGCTGAGCGGGTTCAGGCGGCACGGCTGGAGGCAGAGCGCCAGGCGGCGGCCCTGCAAGCCGCGGCGCGTCAGGAGGCGAAGCGATTGGAGGCCGCCCGACAGGATGCCGAGCGCATCGAGACCGCGCGCCGCGAGGCCGAACGCCAGGAAGCGGCTCGGCAGCAAGCGGCACGCAGCGAAGCAGAGCGCGTCGAGGCGGCACGACGCGACGCTGAACGTCAGGTGGCCGAGCGGCAGGCCGCCGACCGCCAGGAAGCGGCGCGGCTGGAGGCTGGCCGTCAGCAAGCGCAGCGGGTCGAGGCCGCGCGCCGCGAGGCCGAGCGCCTGGAGGCCGCGAGGCAGGAATCTAGCCGCCGAGACAGCGAGCGCGCCGAACTCGCGCGGCTGGAGGCTGAACGCGTGGCGGCCGAGCGCTTGGCGGCAGCGCGCCAGGCTGCGGCCCAGCAAGCGGCGACGCAACACGAGGCCGCCCGTCAGCAAGCCCAGCAGCTCGAGGCCGCGCGCCGCGAGGCCGAACGCGCCGAAGCCGCCCGGCAGGAAGCTGCGCGAAAGGAAGCCGAACGTGTCGAGCATGCCAGGCAGGAGGCGGGCCGCCAGGAGGCCGCGCGGCAAGCGGCGGCAGGACAGGCTGCGGCACGCCAGGCGGCGGCGTTGGCCGCGGCGCAAGACGCCGAGGCCCGGCGCGAAGCCGTGCTGCGCGCGATTGGCAGACAACTGGACGAGGAAGCCGCCCGGCGCGACGCGGCGTCGGCGGCAGCGAACCTGGCGCCCCGGCCATCACCTTCGGCGAGCAGCTTGCGGCGCGGCCGCCTGTTCGGCCGCACCGACGCCAACGCCGAGCTCGTCCTCTACGCCGAAGCCTGGGCGCGCAAGATCCAGCTCAACATGGGCTTCGACCGGGTTCGCGAAGCGGCCAAGCGGCCGCACACCGACCCGCTGGTGACGGTGGCCATCCGCAGCGACGGCTCGGTGGAGTCGGTGACCTTCGTGACGTCCAGCGGCGTGGCCGAGATCGACGACGCGATCCGGCACATCGTGCAAAGCTTGTTGCCCTACCCGGCGTTCTCGCCGGCGCTGGCGCGCGAATACGACGTCATCGAGATCCGCCGGACCTGGCGCTTCGACATGGCGATCCGCTTGTTTTGATCGCGCCGGCGCCGGCGGTCGCCGAGGCTCACTCCACCTTGATCTGCGCCGCCTTGACGATCGGGCCGTAGGCCGCCAGGTCTTTCTGCATCTGCTGGCGGAACTGCTCGGGCGTGCCGGGCGTGGGGTCGATGCCCAGCAGCGCCAGCTTCTCGCGTACCGCCGGGTCGTTCAACACCGCGTTGAGTTCGCTGTTCAGCCGTGCCAGCACGGCCGCCGGGGTGCGCACCGGCGCCAGCAGGCCGACCCACGAGTCGACCACCAGGTCGGGCACGCCGCTTTCGCCAAAGGTGGGCACGTCGGGCAGTGAACTGCTGCGCTGCGCGCTGGACACGGCAATGGCCTTGAGCTTGCCGGCCTTGACATGGGCTTGCGCGCCCGCCACCGCGGTGTAGACCAGCGGGATGCTGCCGCCCATGACGTCGATCATGGCCTGGCCGCCGCCTTTGTAGGGCACATGTTCAAGGCGGGCGCCGGTGCGCTGGGCCAGCATCTCGCCAGCGACATGCGGGGTGCCGCCGATGCCGGAAGTGCCATAGGCCAGCGGCTTGGTCTTCGACAGCGCGACCAGCTCCTGCAGCGAACGCGCCGGCACGTCGGGGTGGGCCACCAGGATCAGCGTGGCGTTGCCGATCTTGCCCACCGCGGCGAAGTCCTTCACGGTGTCGAACGGCACCTTGGCAAAGACATGCGGGTTGATGACCATCGTGCCGTCGAAGGCCAGCAGCAGCGTGTAGCCGTCGGCGGCGGCGCCGACAACCTGCGCGCTGCCGATGTTGCCGCTGGCGCCGGGCTTGTTGTCGACGATCACCTGCTGCCCCAGGCGCCGGCCCAGCGCGTCGGCGATCAGGCGGCCGCTGGCATCGGTGACGCCGCCGGGTGTGAAGGGCACGACCAGGCGGATCGGCTTGTTGGGATAGGTTTCCTGCGCCTGCAGCGGCAGCGCGGCCAGCAAGGCCAGGCCGAGGCCGGCGAGCAGGCGGTGGCGGCGCTGGGTCGAGTGCGGGTTCATCGGTTTCATGGTGGTCTCCTGGTGGTTGTCGGTCGTCACTGCGGGTCGGCCCAGCGCTGCTCGAAGGCATGCACGGCGGCAAAGTCCATCAGCTCGGTCAAGGCCGCGAATGGCATCAGCGGCTGTTGCAGACCGGCCGACGACCCTTGCGACTTCAAAGTCGCGTAGACCGCCTGCATGGCTTGGGTGGCCGCCAGCAGCGCCGTCACCGGAAAGATCGCCAGCTTGTAGCCGATCGCCAGCAGGTCGGCCTGGCTGAGCACCGGCGTGTAGCCGCCTTCGACCATGTTGGCCAGCAGCGGCAGGTCGAAACTGCGGCCGATGCGCCGCATCTCGTCCTCGCTTTGCGGCGACTCGACGAACAGCACGTCGGCACCGGCGCGCGCATAGGCCTCGGCGCGGCGCAAGGCTTCGTCCAGGCCCAGGCTGCTGCGCGCGTCGGTGCGCGCAACGATCAGGAAATCCTTGCTGCGCCGCGACGCCGCGGCGACCTCGATCTTCTTCACCATGTCGGCCATCGCCACCACACGCCGGCCGGGCGTGTGGCCGCACTTCTTGGGCACTTCCTGGTCTTCGAGCTGGATGGCCTGGGCGCCGGCGGCTTCGTAGCCCAGCACCGTGTGTTGCACGTTCAGCAGGCCGCCGTAGCCGGTGTCGCCATCGGCGATCAGCGGCGTGCGCGCCATACCGGCCATCTGCCGCACCCGGCCCACCATGTCGCTGTAAGTGGCCAACCCGGCGTCGGGCAGGCCCAGGTGCGAAGCCACGGTGCCGAAACCGGTCATGTACAGAGCGTCGAAACCGAGCCGGTCGGCCAGGCGCAGCGACACCATGTCGTGCACGCCCGGGGCGACCACCAGGCCGGGTTGCTGAAGCCGCTGGCGCAGGCTGGGAACAGAGGGGTTCATGGGCGTCGTGAGGGAGTCGGGGGGCACCATCTTCTCATCCAGTGAGTCGACCGGCAGACTGCCTTTGAGCAGCGCAGCTGTCGCTGTGATCGAGGCTCATCCTCACGCCACGCCGGCCTGCGCGCCAACATGGCGACAGCGCCGCGATCCTGGTCCGCCCCAGCCTCTGAGCGGCCGGGTGGGGTGGCTTCAGGGCGTGCCCGCCGCTGCCAGCCCGCGCAAGCCGGCGCGCTGCGCCGCTTGCTGCACCAGGGCCTGGGTCGCCGGGTCGGCGGCAAAGGCTTTCAGCCAGGCAGCGCCGGCCTCGCGGCCTTTGGGCACACCGATGGCCAGTTGTTCCAGGCCCCAGCGGCCGTCGAGCACGCGCGCACCGGGCAGCTTGTCGGCCATCTCGAACAGGATGCCTTTGTTGGTGGCGAAGGCGTCGAGTTCGCCTTTGCGCAGCATCTCCGTGGCCGCGACCACCGACGGCGCCGCCACCAGCTGCGCCGCCTTGAGCTCGCGCGTCAGCACGCCTTGCGAGGTGCTGCCCTGGGCGACGCCGACACGCACGCCGGCCTGGTCGACTTGCGCCAGCGCGCTCAGCCGCGATCCGGCGGCGACCAGATAACCCGATTCCAGCCGCACCACCGGTGGCGTGAAGTCGATCTCGCGCGCCCGCGCCGGGCTGGCGTTGGTGACGGTGAAGTCGGCGCGGCCGCTCTTCAAGGCCTCGACGATCTCGGGCACGCGCTCGAACACCACCATCTGCACCGGCACGCCCAGGCGGCGGCCGAGCTCACGGCCCAGTTCGACCGTCAGGCCGCGCATTTCATCGGCGCCCGGGCCGCGCACCAGCGAGGTCGGACTGCCGGGGTAGACACCCACGCGCAAGGTGCCGGTGGGCGCCAGCGCGCTGCGGATCTCGGCGGCGACTGTGGGTGCTGGTGGCGGCGTCGCGCAGCCGCCGATCGCCAAAGCCAGGGTGGTGGCCAGTGCGGCGGCCATGGTCCAGCGCAGGGCGGGTCGGCGTGTAGTTTTCATGCGGGTCGGTTTCGATTCGGTGGGGCTGTGGCTGCCGGGGGCTGGCGAACTCTAGTGTGGTGTTGCACGCTATTCGGCACATAAAACCGCGTCTTTGGCCCCGTGGCGTCGTTGCAAATCCTCGCGATACCACGGGGTATCGCTCCGGTTTGCGCCTAGCCACAGGACC
>JAUYAJ010000388.1 GCA_030693565.1 Rubrivivax sp. | reverse complement strand
AGCAGGCGCTCGATCTCGTCGAGGTGCGCACGCAGTCGCGTCAGCTCCTCGGCGACGTCGATGCGGATCGCGTAGGACGCTGCTTCGGTGAGGGCGCGCTCTTGCAGCGCCGCTGCCGGGATCGCCGCCGCGCTGGCCGTGTTCGCGCTCGCAATGGCTTCGCTCCAGCGTTCCAGAAAACGCTGCTGCTGGCGCAGGACGATCGCGGGCACCAGCGGTTCGGCCTGGTCGGCCAGCTCGCGCAGGCGCTGCAGGCGCTCGCGCAGCATCGTCACCAGCTTGGCGCCTTCGCGCTCGCGCGCCTCGCGCAGGCCGGCGATGCAGCGCCGCGCGGCGTCGAGCGCGGCCTCGTCCAGCCGCACCGGCGCGGCGCCGCCGCGGCACCAGTTCAGGATCTCGTTGACCGACAGCGCTGGCGCGCCGGGCAGGTGGCCGCGCACGGTGGATTCCAGGCGCATCAGGCGCGCGAGTTGATCGTCGCTGGGCTCGGGCCAGGCGCCTTCGGCGTCGCGCTGGGTGCTCAGGCGCAGCTCGACCTTGCCGCGCCGCAAGCTCGCCGTCAGCAGTTCGCGCAAGGCCGGCTCGAGGCCGCGCAACTCGTCGGGCAGGCGCAGTCCGAGGTCGAGAAAGCGCCCGTTGACCGAGCGCAATTCGACGCTGACGCTGGCCGCGCCCTGGACACCGTCCGCAGGCGCCCAAGCGGCCCCGGCATAACCCGTCATGCTATAAACTGACATTGCCTTTGCGCTCCTGAGCGCCCCCGAACCTGGCGCATCGCGTCAGGGCCCCCGATGGGGTCAAGAAGACTCGGGGCGGTCCCGTGTTTCCTTGAGAGAACCCGATCGATTATGTCAAAGCCCAAGCCAGCCCCGCTGCCTTCAGGCACCGTGGTCGGGGGCTACCGGATCGTCAAGAAGCTCGCTGCTGGCGGCTTCGGCGTGGTTTACCTGGCCGAGGCCGAGGGTGAGCAGCCGGTTGCGATCAAGGAGTACCTGCCGTCGTCACTGGCCGAGCGCTCGCCCGGCGAACTGACGCCGCGTGTCAAACCCGACAAGCAGCCGCTGTACCGGCTGGGCTTGAAGAGCTTCTTCGAGGAAGGCCGTTCGCTGGCGCAGATCAGCCACCCCAGCGTCGTCTCGGTGCTGAACTTCTTCCGCGAGAACGAAACCGTCTACATGGTGATGAACTACCTGCAGGGTGACACCTTGCAGGACTTCATCGTCACCGCGCGCGACCTCAAGCGCGACAAGGTGTTCCGCGAAAGCAGCATCCGCAGCCTGTTCGACGAGATCCTGCGCGGGCTGCGCATCGTCCACCAGCACAAGATGCTGCACCTGGACATCAAGCCGGCGAACATCTTCATCACCAACGACAACAAGGCGGTGATGCTGGACTTCGGCGCCGCCCGCGAAGTGCTGAACAAGGAAAGCAACTTCATCCGGCCGATGTACACGCCGGGTTTTGCAGCGCCCGAGATGTACCGCCGCGACGGCACGCTGGGGCCGTGGACCGACATCTACGCCATCGGCGCCTGCATCTACGCCGGCATGCAGGGCTACCCGCCCAACGACGCACCGCAGCGGCTCGAGAAAGACCGGCTCGCACTCAGCCTGTCACGGCTTCGCAACATCTACTCGGACAACCTGATCGAGGTCACCGAGTGGTGCATGTCGCTCGACCCGTTGTCGCGGCCGCAGAGTGTGTTCGCGCTGCAGAAAGAGTTGTCGCGCGAGACCGAGCGCCGCTACACCAAGCTGAGCTTCAGCGAGCGGCTCAAGCTGCAACTGGAGACGCTGAAGACGGGAGCCAAGCCGTGAGGTTCGACGTCTACCAGATCAGCCGCAAAGGCGGCCGCGAGAAGAACGAAGACCGCATGGGCTATTGCTACACGCGGGACTCGGGGCTGTTTGCACTGGCCGACGGCATGGGCGGGCACCCGCAAGGCGAGGTCGCCTCGCAGCTGGCGCTGCAAACGCTGGCGGCGATGTTCCAGCGTGAAGCCAAGCCGGTGCTGGCCGATCCGCTGCGCTTCCTGCAAGACGCCATCCTGGCGGGCCATCACCAGTTGCTGCGCTACGCCACCGAGCGCGGCATGGTCGACACCCCGCGCACCACGGTGGTGGCCTGCCTGTTGCAGGGCAACGCTGCGTATTGGGCGCATTGCGGCGACTCGCGGCTCTACCTGGTGCGAGGCGACAAGCTGATCGCCCGCACCCGCGACCATTCCTACATCGAACTGCAGGAGACGCTGTCGCAGGTGGTGGCGATCAACGAGCGCTTCAACCGCAACGTGCTCTTCACTTGCCTGGGCAGCCCCGGCAAGCCGGTGATCGACACCGCCGGCCCGCTGCTGTTGCAGTCCGGCGACCGCTTGCTGCTGTGTTCCGACGGCCTCTGGGGCACGGTCAGCGACGCCGACATCGCCGGCCAGCTGGCGCAACGCCCGATCGCCGACGCCGTGCCCGAACTCGTCGAGCAGGCTTTGCGCAGCGGTGGCGCGAAGTGCGACAACGTCAGCGTGATCGCCGTCGAGTGGGAGTCGGCCGAGGACGGCGACGCCGCGGCCAGCGTCTCGACGGAGACGCTGGGCGACGAGGTTTTCGCCTCGACCATCCAGGCCAGCTTGCAGGGCGAGGTGCCGGCGGCCGACGAGCTCGACGACGCTGAGATCGAACGTTCGATCCGCGAGATCAACGAGGCGATCCAGCGCTCGTCGAAAAAGCGCAGCTGACGGCCGCGCTGTCACACCCTTTTCTTGCGGCCACCCGGCAGCATCGCACCCAGGACTTCATGCCATGACATTCCAGAGAACGGGCGGCCGCGCGGCCGCCGCCATGCGCCCGGTCACGCTGACGCGCCGCTTCACCTGCCATGCCGAAGGCTCGGTGCTGGTGGCTTTCGGCAACACCCAGGTGCTGTGCACGGCCTCGGTCGACGAGAAGGTGCCGCCGCACAAGCGCGGCAGCGGCCAAGGCTGGGTCACCGCCGAATACGGCATGCTGCCGCGCAGCACCCACACGCGCAGCGACCGCGAAGCGGCGCGTGGCAAACAAAGCGGGCGCACGCAGGAGATCCAGCGCCTGATCGGGCGTTCGATGCGCACCGTGTTCGACCTCGAGGCGCTGGGCGAACGCACCATTCACCTCGACTGCGACGTTCTGCAAGCCGACGGCGGCACCCGCACAGCAGCCATCACCGGCGCTTTTGTGGCCGCCCACGACGCCGTCAGCTGGTTGCTGGCCCAGGGCCGCATCAGCGCCTGGCCGATCCGCGACTTCGTCGCCGCGGTCTCGGTCGGCATCGTCGGCGGCACGCCGCTGCTCGACCTCGACTATGTCGAGGACGCTGGCTGCGACACCGACATGAACGTCGTCATGACCGCTGCTGGCGGCTTCGTCGAAGTCCAGGGCACGGCCGAAGGCGTGCCCTTCAGCCGCACCGAGATGGACGCGCTGCTGGCGCTGGCCGACGCCGGCATCCGCGACCTGGTGGCGGCGCAGCGCGCGGCGCTGGAAGGTTGAGGCGATGCGCCTGGTGCTGGCTTCCAACAACGCCAAGAAGCTGGCCGAGTTGCGTGCGCTGCTCGGCGGGCTGCCGATCGAGTTGTTGGCGCAAGGCGAGCTCGGCATCGGCGAGGCCGAAGAGCCGCACCCGAGCTTCATCGAGAACGCGCTGGCCAAGGCCCGGCATGCGGCTGCAGCCAGCGGCCTGCCGGCGCTGGCCGACGACTCCGGGCTCTGCGTGGATGCGCTGGACGGTGCGCCCGGCGTCGTCTCGGCGCACTACGCAGCCTGCGAACCTGCGGCGGGTGACCGTGAAGCGCAGCGCCGGCGCCAGGACGCGGCCAACAACGCACTGCTGCTGCAGCGCCTGGACGGCGTCGCCGACCGCCGCGCTGCTTTTGTCAGCGTGCTGGTGGCGGTGCGCAGCGCTGCCGACCCGCAGCCGCTGGTGGCTTTCGGCCGCTGGCCTGGCCGCATCCTGACCCAGCCAGCCGGGCAGGGCGGTTTCGGCTATGACCCTTTGATGTTCATTCCGGCGCTGGGACGAAGCGTCGCCGAGCTGGACGCGGCGACCAAGAACGCCCACAGCCACCGCGCGCTGGCGACGGCGCAGCTGCGCAGTTTGGTGGTGGAGGCCTGGCACCTTGGCTGACGAAGCCGTCAAGCCGGCGATGACCGCGCCGCTGCGCTTCGTGCGCTCGGGCACGGTGGCGCTCGACGCCTTGCCGCCGCTGGCGCTTTACGTCCACCTGCCCTGGTGCCTGAAGAAATGCCCGTATTGCGACTTCAACTCGCATGAGCGGCAAGCCGGCGCGGCCTTGCCCACGGACGCCTACATCGACGCCTTGTGCGCCGACCTGGAGGCCGCGCTGCCGCAGGTCTGGGGCCGACGCGTGCACAGCGTCTTCATTGGCGGCGGCACGCCCAGCCTCTTCGCGCCGGACGCGATCGACCGCTTGCTGGCCGCACTGCGCGCCCGCCTGCCGCTCGAGCCCGGTTGCGAGGTGACGCTGGAGGCCAACCCGGGCACCTTCGAGCGCGACCGCTTCCGCGGCTATCGCCAGGCCGGGGTGACGCGCTTGTCGGTCGGCGTGCAGAGCTTCGACGACGCCAGCCTGCAAGCCATCGGCCGCGTCCATGACGGCTCCCAGGCGCTGGCGGCGGTGCAGGAGGCCGCCGCCGCCTTCGACACCTTCAACATCGACTTGATGTACGCGCTGCCGGGGCAGACGCTCGCCGGCCTGGAGCGCGACCTGGCTCAGGCGCTGGCCCTGCGCCCGCCGCACTTGTCGATCTACCACCTGACGCTGGAGCCCAACACCTGGTTTGCCAGCCACCCGCCGGCGCTGCCCGACGACGATCTGGCCAGCGACATGCTGGACTTGATCGTCAGCCGCACCGGCGAGGTGGGCTTGGCGCGCTACGAGGTCTCGGCCTTCGCGCAGCCCGGCCACCGCTGCGGCCACAACCTGAACTACTGGCGCTTCGGCGACTACCTGGGCATTGGCGCTGGCGCCCACAGCAAGCTGTCGTTCCCGCAGCGCATCGTGCGCCAGGTGCGCTGGCGCGAGCCGGCGGCCTACATGGCCAAGGCCGCGGCCGGCCAGGCGATGTCGAACGAAAACGAGGTCGCAGCGTCCGAGCTGGCTTTCGAGTTCATGCTCAACGCGCTGCGGCTCAAGGACGGCTTTGACCTCGGTCAGTTCCAGGAGCGCACCGGGCAATCAGCGCTGGGGCTGGAGCCGGCGCTGGCGCGGGCGGTGGAGCGCGGCTTGCTGCAGCGCGACGGCACGCAGGTGATGGCCACCGCGCGCGGCTTCGACTTCCTCAGCGACCTGCAGCAGATGTTCCTGCCGAGCCCGCGCTGAGCCCGCGCTCAGCGCGCCGGGTCAGACCCGGGTGGCGGTCATGCCGACCGTGCTGCGCAGGTGCTCGACCAGGCGCGGCGCAATCTGCTGCAGCGGCAAGACCTCGTTGGCAGCGCCATGGGCGATGGCTTCGCGCGGCATGCCGAAGACCACGCAGCTGGCTTCGTCCTGCACCAGGTTCCAGCTGCCGGCGTCGCGCATCTCGCGCATCGCCGCGGCGCCGTCGGCGCCCATGCCGGTGAGCATGACGCCCAGGGCGTTCGGTCCGACCACACGCGCTGCCGACTTGAACAGCACTTCGACCGAAGGCTTGTGGCGGTTCACCGGGTCGCCGTCGCGCACGCGGGCGATGTAGTTGGCACCCGAGCGCTCGACCGACAAGTGCATGCCGCCGGGCGCGATGTAGGCATGGCCGGGCAGCACACGCTCGCCGTCGACGGCTTCGGCGACGCGGATCTTGCACAGCGTGTTGAGCCGCGTCGCATAGCTCTTGGTGAAGCCGGGCGGCATGTGCTGGGTGATCATCACCGCCGGCGCGTCGGCGGGCAGCTGGACGAGCAATTCGCGCGTCGCCTCGGTGCCGCCGGTGGAGGCGCCGATGAAGATGATCTTCTCGGTCGACAGCCGGCCCAGCGAAGCCAGTGACGCCGGTTTGGCCGCCGCGGCGGCGCCAGCGGCGGGCGCGCCGGGCAGGCGCCGCACCTGCGCG
>JAUYAJ010000191.1 GCA_030693565.1 Rubrivivax sp. | reverse complement strand
TGCAGCGCCGCCCAAGCCAACGCAGGACCGCGAGCTCGAAGCGCGCCGGCGCGCCGCCGACGCCGAACAGCAAGCCAAGGCCAAGGCCGACGACGACCGGCTGGCCGGCCAGCGCGCCGACAACTGCCGGCGCGCCCGCGCCCATGTGGCGGCGCTGGACAGCGGCATGCGCATCGCCCGCACCAACGACAAAGGTGAACGCGAAGTCCTTGACGACAAGGCGCGCGCCGACGAAGCGCGGCGCACGCGCGAAGTCATCGCCAGCGACTGCCGTTAGCGGACCGCAGCTTTGGGCTGGCGCCGCTTGTAGCGCAGCCGGCGCGCTTCCTTGGGGTCGACGGTCAAGCCGCGGTAGACCTCGACCCGGTCGTGGTCGCGCAGCGCCGCGCCGGCCTCCTGGGCCCGGCACCAGACGCCGGTGCGCAAGCTGGCGGGGTCGAGCCCGTGGCGTTCGATGATGCCGCTGGCGCGCAGCGCGTCGGCCAGCGTCGCGCCCGCCGGCAGTTCCAGCGCCACCCGGTCGGTCTGACCCGGCCGCGGGCAGTAGACAACCTCGATGTGCAAGGCCTCAGCGCGGCCCATACACGGCCTCGGCGCGCTTGACGAAAGATTCGACAAAGGTGTTGGCCACCTTGTCGAACACCGGGCTGACGACGGTTTCCAGCGCCACGCTGGCAAACGCATAGCGCAGGTCGAACTCGATCTTGCAGGCCTTGGCGTCGCTGCCGGGGCGGCCGAGCGCGTGGAAGCGCCAGTGGCCGTCCAGGCGCGAGAACGGGCCGTCGACCAGTTCGACGCTGACGGCTTCGTCGGCCACATGGGCATTGCGGGTCGTGAACGCATGGCGCACGCCCATGTAGGCCAGCCCCAGGCGCGCGGTGACACCGTGGTCGTGCTGCTCCAGCACCTCGGCGCGGTCACACCAGGGCAGGAACAGGGGGTAGTCGGGGATTGCGGTCACCAGCTCGTACATCTCGCGCGGCGAGTACCAGAGCAGGACCGACTTCTTGACATGCTTCATACAATGGCCAAATTGTAGGTGGCGCCGCCGCGCTTGCATGCCGGCCCGCTGACCCCATCTGCTTGACCACCATGTCCAACATTGCCGAAAACCGCCGCGCCCGTTACGAATACGCCATCGACGAACAGTACGAGGCGGGCATGGTGCTGCAAGGCTGGGAAGTCAAGGCGGTGCGCGCCGGCCAGGTCCAGCTGACCGACGGCTACGTGACCATCCGCAACGGCGAGCTCTACCTGATCGGCTGCCGCATCAACGCCTTGCGCACCGCGTCCACCCATGTCTCGCCCGAGGTCGAGCGGACCAAGAAGCTGCTGATGCACAAGGCCGAGATCAAGCGGCTGATCGGCAAGGTCGAGCAAAAGGGCTTCACCCTGGTGCCGCTGAACCTGCACTACAAGGACGGCCGCGTGAAGGTCGAGATCGCGCTGGCCAAAGGCAAGGCCGAACACGACAAGCGCGACACCGAGAAAAAGCGCGACTGGGAGCGCGAACGCGGCCGGCTGATGAGACACAAAGTCTCATCAGGGCCGAAAGGCTGAACGGCGCCAGCCGTTCACGGCCGCGTCGCGCGCAGCGCAGAAGGGCCGCTTGATGCGGCACAAGGTCTCGGGCCCCAAGGCCTGATCAGTCGCCGAGCCGCGCCAGCGCCTGCGCCAGGTCGGCCTGCAGATCGGCCACCGCCTCCAGCCCGATCGAAAAGCGCACCAAGGTGCCCGGGTAAGGCGCCGGCTGACGCATCGCCGCCAGGTCGTAAGGCACGACCAGGCTCATCGGCCCGGCCCAGGAATAACCAATCCGGAACAGCTGGAGCGCGTCGACGAAACGGTCGACCTGCGCGGCGCTGAAGCGGGCATCGAAGAGCACCGAGAACAGGCCCGCCGCCTGGCTGCAGCAAGCCTGCCAATGGGCGTGGCCTGGCGAGCCTTCGAACGCCGGGTGCAGCACGCGCGCGATCTGCGGCTGCGCGCCCAGCCAGCGGGCCAGCGCGCGCGCCGCCTCGTCGTGGGCGCGGTAGCGCAGCGCCAGCGAGGGCAACGAGCGCAGCACCAGTTCGGCGTCGTTGCCGGCCACGCCCCAGCCCATGTGCATGTGGCACCGCTTGAGGCGCTGGTGCAGCGCTTCGTCGCGCGTGGTCACCGAGCCCATCAGCACGTCGCCGCCGCCCGACGGAAACTTGGTCAGCGCCTGCATGACGATGTCGGCGCCGAGCGCGAAGGCGTCGAAGGCAATGCCGGCGCCCCAGGTGTTGTCGATCGCGCTGGTGATGCCGCGCGCCCGCGCCACGCCGAGCAAGCCCAACAGGTCCGGGAACTCCATCGTCACCGAACCAGCGGCCTCGAGCCAGATCAGCCGGGTCTGGGGGCCGATCATCGCGTCCAGCGCCGCCGCGTCCAGCGGGTCGTAGAGCCGGTGGCTGATGCCCCAGCGCGCCAGCTCGTGCAGCGCCAGCTGCCGGCTCGGGCCGTAGACGTTGTCGGGCAGCAGCACTTCGTCGCCCTGCCCCAGCAGCGCCATGTTCACCAGCGTGATCGCCGCCAGCCCGCTGGGCACAAGCAGCGTCTGCAGGCCGCCTTCCAGGCTGGCGATGCGCGCTTCGAGCGTGAAGGTGGTGGGCGTGCCGTGCAGGCCGTAGGTGTAGCCGGCCTTGGAGCGCCAGTCGCGCGCGCGCAGCGCGGCGGTGTCGGCAAAGATCACCGTCGACGCCTTGTGCACCGCGACCTGCGGCGCGGCGAAACCAGCCGGCGCCGCGTAGCCGTGCTGGATCAACCGGGTTGCCGGGTCAGCGGCCTTGTCTTCGCTCATCGGGGGTCTCTCACTCTCAGACGGGAACGGCGATCAAGTCATGGCCTTGGGCGTCAACGACGCGGGCACGCGTGAACTCGCCCACCTTCAGCGTCTTCGACGCCTTTTCCGGCGCCAGCAGGCGCACCGTGCCGTCGATCTCTGGCGCGTCGGCGTAGCTGCGGCCGACACCGCCTTTGCGGCCCAGCGCCGGCGCGCTGTCGACCAGCACCTGCATGGTGGCGCCGATGCGCCGGCGCAGCTTGGCCACCGAGACTTCTTCGGCCACCGCCATGAAGCGGGCCCGGCGCTCGTCGCGCACCTCAGACGGCAGCATGCCGGGCAAGGCGTTGGCGCTGGCGCCTTCGACCGGCGAATAGGCGAAACAGCCGGCGCGGTCGATCTGCGCTTCGCGCACGAAGTCCAGCAAGTGCTCGAACTCGGCTTCGGTCTCACCGGGAAAGCCGGCGATGAAGGTCGAACGAACGACGATCTCGGGGCAGATCTCGCGCCAGCGCGCCAGCCGCTCGAGGTTGCGCTCGCCGCTGGCCGGGCGCTTCATGCGCTTGAGCATGTCGGGGTGCGAGTGCTGCAGCGGCACGTCCAGATAAGGCAGCACACGCCCGGCGGCCATCATCGGCAACACCTCGTCGACATGTGGATAGGGGTAGACGTAGTGCAGCCGGATCCAGGCGCCATAGGGCTCGGCCAGGGTGGCCAGGCTGTCGCACAGTTCGGTCATGCGCGTCTTCACCGGCTTGCCGTCCCCCAAGCCGGTGCGGTACTTGACATCGACGCCGTAGGCGCTGGTGTCCTGGCTGATGACCAGCAACTCCTTGACCCCGCCTTCGAACAGCGCGCGCGCTTCGTTCAGCACATCGCCGATCGGCCGCGACACCAGATCGCCGCGCATGCTGGGAATGATGCAGAAGCTGCAGCGGTGGTTGCAGCCTTCGCTGATCTTCAGGTAGGCGTAATGCCGCGGCGTGAGCTTGATGCCGTAGGCGGGCACCAGATCGACGAAGGGGTCGTGCGGCTTGGGCACGTGCAGGTGCACCGCGTCCATCACCTCCTGCGTGGCATGCGGACCGGTCACTGCCAGCACCTTGGGGTGCACGTCCTGCACCAGGGTGCCGCCGCTGGCGCCGGCTTTGGCGCCCAGACAACCGGTGACGATGACGCGGCCGTTTTCGGCCAGCGCCTCGCCGATGGTGTCCAGGCTCTCCCGCACTGCGTCGTCGATGAAGCCGCAGGTGTTGACGATCACCAGGTCGGCGCCGGCGAAGGACTTGGACGTCAGATAGCCTTCAGCGCTGAGCTGGGTCAGTATCAGTTCGGAGTCGGTCAGCGCTTTCGGGCAACCGAGCGAGACAAAACCGATCGTGGGTGCGGCCTTCGCGGCCGCCGGGTTGGGCAGGTTCATGGCGCGATTTTCGTTCATCGCGGCCGACCCCGCATTTCAGCGCTTGGTGGGCGGGAATCCGGGCATGCCGGGGAAGGTGCCCGGTGGCATCTGCTCCTGCATCTTCTCGAACAGCGTCTTGGACTGTTCGAGGTAGCTGCCCATCAGGCTTTGCATCAGCGGCGCCTGGCCGCTGAGGAACTGGGTCCACATCTCGGGCGTCAGGTTCTTCGGGTCGTGAGCGCCCTGGCCCTTGCCCAGCATACGGCCTTGCAGATCGACGAAAGTCTGCAGGTTCTTTTCCAGGTAGGCGCCCATCATGCCCTGCATGGCATGGCCGTAGAAACGGATGATCTGCTCGAGCATCTGGGCGCTGAACATCGGCGCCCCGCCCGACTCTTCCTCGAGGATGATTTGCAGCAGGATGCTGCGCGTCAGGTCGTCACCACTCTTGGCGTCGCGGACCTCGAACTCCTCGCCGCCCAGCACCATGCGCTTGACGTCGGCCAGCGTGATGTAGCTGCTGGTCTGGGTGTCGTAGAGCCGGCGGTTGGGGTACTTCTTGAGCGTTCGCACACCCGCGTTGGCGGCGGCGTCCGCGCTCGCAGACTTGGCGCGGCGGGTGGCAGGCATGCAGGCTCTCCGGGGTTGGGATTCGAAGTCCATTCTAGGAGGCTGCAAAGACGCCTTTGGCGCGGGGTTTACCCTGCGCAAAGGCCTCAATGGCGCGACATATGCGACCCATTTCAAGCGCCCCCGCGACCCAGCCGCGCCGACGCCGACGCCGCTGCCGCGCGCAGCGCCGTCGCCACCGGGCCGCTCCAGCCGGCGTCGAAGGCGGCCGAAGGCCCGATCGCCGTCAAGGCCAGCGCCAGCCGGCCCTGGTG
>JAUYAJ010000178.1 GCA_030693565.1 Rubrivivax sp. | reverse complement strand
ACGCCGCCGAGCGCGCACTGGCCGCCGGCGCTGCGCAGCGCGCCGCCGACATCGGCGACGGCGTGGCGCGCACCGTCGCGCTGGCCACCGACCCGAGCCGCCATGCCTGGGTCGCACGCGCGCTGGCCTTTGCCGCGCTGCACCGCGGCGCCGCCGAGCGCATGGCGACTGCGGTCATCGACTTGCTGGGGTCCGCTCGGCGCTGAGCGCCACCGCGCTACATCGTCTTGAACAGGTGGACGTAGGCACGGCTCACCGGCAATTCAGAGGTGTGGCCGCGCAGGCGCAGAAGCAGCCGGCTTGATTCGTCGCGCCGGCTGCCCGCCAGGTGGCGCAGGTTGACGAGGGTCGAGCGGTGCACCTGGACAAACCAGGCCGGGTCGAGCTGCGCCGCCAGCTCGGCGATCGGGGTGCGGATCAGGTGCTCGGCCTGCGCCGTCTGCACGCAGGTGTATTTGTCGTCGGCGCGGAAGAACAGCACCTCGTCGACGGCGATCTGGTGCATCACATCACCACTGCCGGCGCGTATCCACTGCAGCCGTTCGCTGCTGGCCACGGCCGGCAGCAGGCGCTGCAGCGCCGCCGCCAGCCGGGCGTCGTCGGCGGGCGCGGCCAGGCTGCGCTGCAGCCGCTCGACGGTGCGCTGCAGGCGCTCGGCCTTGACCGGCTTGAGCACGTAGTCGAGCGCGGCGTGGTCGAAAGCCTGGAGGGCGAATTCGTCGTAAGCCGTGACGAAGACGACGCGGGTCCCGCCTTCGATGCCTTGCGCGACCTCGATACCGGTCAGCCCGGGCATCTGGATGTCAAGAAAAGCCAGATCGGGCTGCTGCTCGGCAATCGTCGCTGCGGCTTCGACGCCGTTGCGCGCTGGCGCGGTGAAGGTCAGGTCCGGCCAGGCGCTGGCCAGCAGCGTCTGCAGATGGCGCGCCAGGTGCGGTTCGTCGTCGGCGATCAAGGCCAGTGTCATGTCGTCTCGCGCTCCAGTGGCAGGCGGATGGTGGCCACCGTGCCCGGGTAGCCATCGTCGAGCACCAGGCTGGCCTGGCCAGCATAGGCCGCGGCCAGCCGCTGGCGCAGATTCTCCAGCGCCAAGCCGTTGCCGGCGCGTGCACCCAGCCGCGGCGGCGCCTGCCGGCCCAGGCCGTCGTCGGCCACCCGCAGCACCAGCGTGTCGCCATCGACGGTGGCGCTGACGACCAGGCTGCCGCCGTCGATCTTGGGCTCCAGGCCATGGTGGATGGCGTTTTCGACCAGCGGCTGCAGCAGCAGGGGCGGCAAGCGGATGTCGGCACTGCCGGGCGCCGGCTCGATGCGGTAGCGCAGGCGCTCGCCCATGCGGGCCTGGATCAGGGTCAGATAGGCGTGCACCAGCGCCAGTTCGTCGGCCAGCGTGCCCTGGTCGCCGCGCAGCGTGCCCAGCGAGGCGCGCAGGTAGTCGGTGAAAGCCTCCAGCATCTGCCGCGCCTGGGCCGGGTCGTGGTCGATCAGGGTCTGCACGTTGGCCAGCGTGTTGAACAGGAAGTGCGGCTCGATCTGCCCTTGCAGCAGCCGCAGCTGGGCTTCGGTGGCGCGCTTTTCGGCCTGCAGCTGGCGCGCCTTGGCATTGAAGACGAGAAAGATCAGGCCGCTGGCGCCCAGCGCCAGGATGGCGCTGCCGACCAGCGTGCCGGGCTCGCCCCAGCGGATCCAGCGGCCGAGGTCGTCGTCGACCAGCCAGACGCCCAGCGGCCAGCCCATCACGACCCCGGCGATCGGCACCGCGGTGAAGAGGGCGCTGCGCTGGCCGTGGCTGAAGCTGCGGATGCGCTGCACGCCGATCCAGGGCACGATCAACTCGAACAGCACGTGGATGGTGACGCTGATGGTGAGCGCGATGACGAAGTTGATCTGGTACCAGAACAGCCAGTTGTCGCCATTCAGCCAGCGGCCGAGGTTGCCGCCGGCATTGAAGGCAAAACCCAGGATCGTGAAGCCGAACGCGATCACGGCGGCGAACAAGCCGGTCCACAGCCATTGCATCCAGGCCGGGCCTTGCGGCACCAGGTCGAAGGAGTACCAGGACTGCATCGAGCGCAGCAGCAAGGCGGGCGTGATCTTCATGGCGGCCAGTCTAGGCAGGCCGGCGCCGCTGGCGCCGCGGCGGCCGACGAGTCGCCAGCCGGGCCGACGAATGGCCAGTGTGCCGGCTCAGCGGCGGCGCAGCAGCGGCCATGGCAGCAACACGGCGCCGATCGCCATCACCATCAAGGCCATCGCCGTGAAGTCCTGCCAGTGCAGCGCCTCGCCAAGCCAGAACGCGCCCGAGAACACGCCCAGCACCGGGATCAGCATCACGCTCAGCGTTGACGCCACCGGCGGCATGCTGCGCGC
Organism: Rubrivivax sp.; assembly: GCA_030693565.1. Taxonomy (GTDB): domain Bacteria; phylum Pseudomonadota; class Gammaproteobacteria; order Burkholderiales; family Burkholderiaceae_C; genus Rubrivivax. Next base: position 1,570 of record JAUYAJ010000178.1, on the reverse strand, counting down.
CAGAAAGAACCAGGCGGCGTGGGCGAAGCCGAACACGCCGACGGCGTTGTAGGCGATCGCCCACGCCGTGTGCGGCGCTGGCCAGCGCCATTGCGACGCTTCGAACACCAGCGCGCACAGGCTGACGACGACGGTGGTCAGCGCCGTCATCCAGAACACCAGCGTCAAGGTGGCCTGCGGCAGTGCGGTGCGGCGCAGCAAGTGGGTGCCGTAGGCCCAGGTGGCGGCGGCCAGCAGCATCGCCAGCGCCGCCAGCGGCGCGCCGGCGAGCTTGCCGAACTCGTGCGCCAGCAGCAGCGTCACGCCGAGCGCGGCGGCCAGCACACCGGCGCTCTGGCGCCAGCTCAGCCGGTCGCCGAAGAAGGCGACGCCCCACAGCGCCGAAAACACCGGCATCGTGTAACCGAGGATCGCCGCCCGGCCCGAGCTCAGCGCCTGCACGGCGACGATGATCAGCACATGCCAGACGATCATGTTCGGCAGTGCCAGCCGCGCCAGCGCCGGCCAATGCGCACGCTCGACGCGCAGCGGCACCTTCAGCGCCCACAGCGCCAGCCCCAGCACCGGCAGGCCGGCGAGCATCGACAGCGCGCGAAAGGTCAGCGGCGGGTAGCCGCCAGGGTGGGCCGCCGAGCCGCTGACGCCGATCTTCATCACCGGCCAGTTCAGGCCCCAGACCAGGGTCAGCAGCGCCAGCACGGCGAGCTGCCGGCGGTTGATGGCCATCGTGGCGGTCAGCGCTGGCGCAGCAGCCGCGCGGCGTCGAGGGCGAAGTAGCTCAGCACGCCGTCGGCGCCGGCGCGCTTGAACGCGAGAAGCGTCTCCATCATCACCGCGTCGTGGTCTAGCCAGCCGTTGGCGGCAGCGGCTTTGATCATCGCGTACTCGCCGCTGACCTGGTAGGCGAAGGTCGGCATGCGGAACTCGTCCTTGACCCGGCGCACGATGTCCAGGTAAGGCAGGCCGGGCTTGACCATCACCATGTCGGCGCCTTCGGCGATGTCCAGCGCCACTTCGCGCAGCGCTTCGTCGCTGTTGCCGGGGTCCATCTGGTAGACCTTCTTGTCGCTTTTGCCCAGGTTGCCTTTGGAGCCGACGGCGTCGCGGAACGGGCCGTAGAAGGCGCTGGCGTACTTGGCGCTGTAGGCCATGATGCGGGTGTGGATGCAGCCGGCGGCCTCGAGTTCGCTGCGGATGGCGCCGATGCGCCCGTCCATCATGTCGCTGGGGGCGACGATGTCGACGCCGGCTTCGGCTTGCACGCGCGCCTGGCGGCGCAGCACGGCCACCGTCGCGTCGTTGAGGATGTAGCCGCTGTCGTCGAGCAAGCCGTCCTGGCCATGGCTGGTGTAGGGGTCCAGGGCGACGTCGGTCAGCAGGCCGAGCTGCGGGAAGCGGGCCTTGAGCTCGCGCACCGCGCGCGGCACCAGGCCGTCGGGATTGGCCGCTTCGGCGCCGTCGGGCGTCTTCAGGCCGGCATCGATGACCGGGAACAGCGCCAGCACCGGGATGCCCAGGTTCACGCAGTCCTCGGCGACCGCGAACAAGCCGTCCAGGCTGCGCCGCTGCA
>JAUYAJ010000385.1 GCA_030693565.1 Rubrivivax sp. | reverse complement strand
GGCGCAGTGGCTCGTGCATCGATTGCGGGATCAGCACTTGTGTGCCGGCGCGCGCGAACACCGGCGCCAGCGCCAGCGAGAGCGCGAAGATGCCACCCTGCGTCGAGCCCGAGGCCGCGAACTGCGCCGCCTGCGAGACGTTTTCGCCCAGCACCAGGCGCGGCTCGATCGCCTGCCACAGGCCGGCGCTTTGCAGCGCCTGCATCGCGGCGCGGCCATAAGGTGCGTGCTCCGGGTTGGCGATGGCGAACTTCTTCAGCCGGCCGTCGGCGAGGGCGCGACGCAGGTCGCTAAAATCCGCATCCACCCCCAGCGGCGAGCCGGTGGGGGCGAACAGCACGATGCGGCCAATGGCATAGAGTGCGCCCCGGTCGGCCGTCAAGCCCTGGTCGGCGAGCTTGAAGACAAAAGCCTCGTCGGCCGACAGGAACAGCTGGAACGGTGCGTCCTGCGCGATCTGGCGGTAGAAGTTGCCCGACGAGCCATAGCTGACACGCAGCGTGCGCCCGCTCTGCTGGCGAAAGCTGTCGATCACCTCGTCGAGCGCGAACTTCAGGTCGGATGCCGCGGCCACGACCGGCACGTCCTGCGCGCCGGCCAGGCCCGAGCAGGCCAGCAGCAGACCGGCCATCCAGCGTTTCCACATCGAAGCGTTCCCGTCCCTTGGTGACAAGGCCGCTAGGTTAACGTCATCGCGCCGCCCCGGCGGCGCCACACCACTGCAGGAATCCAGCGTCCATGCTGCCCATCCACACCGAACTGGCTTTTGTCGTCCTCATCTTCGCGCTGCTGGTCGCGCCGCGCGCGCTGCAGCGCTTTCTGATCCCGGCGCCGCTGACCTGCTTTGCCTTCGGCATGGTGGCCGTGCTGCTGCTCGGTGCCAGCCCGGAGAGCGACACGCTGGCCTTGCTGGCCACGCTGGGGATCTCGTCGCTGTTCCGGTTTGCCGGCCTCGAGGTCGACGGCAAGGCGCTGCGCCGCGGCCTGGGTCCCTTGCTCGGCCATCTGGCGCTGCGCACGTGCACGCTGAGCGCGCTGGCCTGGCTGGTGATGCAGTGGGTCGACCTGTCGTGGCAGGCCGCGGCGCTGCTCGCGCTGGCTTTGCTGACGCCGTCCACCGGTTTCATCCTTGAGTCGCTGAGCCGGCTGGGCCTGAACGAGAGCGAACGTTTCTGGGTCACGACCAAGGCCATCGGCGGTGAACTGCTGGCGCTGGCCGTGCTCTTCGTCGTGCTGCAGTCCGACTCGGTGGCACAACTGGCGATCTCCGGCGCTGCGCTGGTCGCGATGGTCGTGGTGCTGCCGCTGTTGTTCGTTGCGCTCGGGCGGCTGGTCATTCCTTACGCGGCGGGCTCGGAGTTCTCGCTGCTCATCATGGTGGGCATCGTCGCCGCCTACGTCACCAAAGAGCTCGGTGTCTACTACCTGGTGGGGGCCTTCATCGCCGGGGTCGTGGCGCGCATGTTGCGCGAGCGCATGCCCGAACTGGCGTCCGAGCAGAACCTGCACGCCGTGCGGCTGTTCGCGTCGTTCTTCGTGCCGTTCTACTTCTTTTACCGCGGCATGAACGTGCCCGGCGGTGCGCTGCAATGGGCGTCGCTCTACATCGGCCTGGGCCTGACGGCGGTCTTCGTGCCGCTGCGTGTGGGCACGATCTGGATGCACCGGCGCTTCACGGTTCAGGAGGACACGAAGAGCAGCGTTCGCGTGGCGCTGGCACTGTCGCCAACGCTGATCTTCACGCTGGTGCTGGCGACCATCATGCGCGAGCGCTTCGGCATTCCCGACGCGCTGTTCGGTGGCCTGCTGGTCTATGCCGCGCTGACCACGCTGCTGCCTTCGTTCACGCTGTCCAAGTCTTTCGACCTCGACGCCACCGACCTGCACGGGCCGCAGGCGCCGCAGCCGCAGGCCAAGTGAGTCAATCGGCCTGCGGGCCGAGCATGCGGCGCACGTCGACCCAGGCATCGAAATCTTCGGCCGCCACGCCGTCGGCCAGCGCCGCATCACGCAGCGCCAGGCCTTGTTCGTGGGCCCGCTTGACGATGCGCGCGCTGCGCAGGCAGCCGATGTGCGGCGCCAGCGCGGTGGCCAGCATCAGCGAGCGCTGCAGCTGCGTCTGCAGATGCGCGTCGTTCGCCGCCAGACCGGCCACGCAGTGGCGCGCGAAGCTGCGCATCGCGTCGGCCAGCAGGCGCTGGCTGCCCAGCACATTGGCGGCGATCAGCGGCTTGCCGACGTTGAGCTCGAACTGGCCCTGGCTGGCCGCGATGCCGACCGCGACGTCATGCCCCATGACCTGGGCGCAGACCATGGTCAGCGCCTCGACCTGGGTCGGGTTCACCTTGCCCGGCATGATCGAGCTGCCAGGCTCGTTCTCCGGCAGGCGGAGTTCGCCCAGGCCGGCGCGCGGCCCGCTGCCCATGAGCCGGATGTCGCCGCCGATCTTGGTCAGCGCCACCGCCAGCATGCGCAGACTGCCATGCAGCGCCACCAGCGCTTCATGCCCGGCGAGCGCGGCAAAGAGGTTGTCCGCCTGCCTGAACGGCGCGCCCAGCCGCTCGCTCAGCAGCGTGGCGACACGGCGGCCGAATTCCGGGTGGGTGTTCAGGCCGGTGCCGACCGCGGTGCCGCCGATGGCCAGCGCATGGACCGGCACCAGCGCATGGCGCAGCGACGCCTCGCACAGCGCGAGCTGCGCCGCGTAGCCGCCGAACTCCTGGCCCAGCGTGATCGGCGTGGCATCCTGCAGATGGGTGCGGCCGACCTTCACCAGCTCGGCGAACTCGGCCGACTTGGCCTGCAGCGCGCCGTGCAACCCGGCCAGCGCCGGCAGCAGCAGCGCCTGCGCCTGCAGCACCACCGCGACATGCATCGCGCTGGGAAAGACATCGTTCGACGATTGGCCCAGGTTGACATGGTCGTTGGGATGCACGCTGCAGCCGGGCTCGGCCAGGCTGGCCAGGCGCGCCACCACTTCGTTGGCGTTCATGTGGCTCTGGGTGCCCGAGCCGGTCTGCCACAGCGAGAGCGGGAACTGGTGGTCGAACTGCCCCAGCGCCACCTGCTCGGCAGCAGCGGCGATGGCGCCGGCGCGCAGCGGGTCGAGGCTTTCGAGCTCACCGTTGACACGCGCCGCCGCCCACTTGAGCCATCCCAGCGCATGGATGATCTCGAGCGGCATGCGCTGCCCGCCGATGGCGAAGAACTGCAGACTGCGCGCCGTCTGCGCGCCCCAGAGTGCGTCGGCGGGCACCTCGACCGGGCCGAAGCTGTCGGTTTCGGTGCGCGTCGGCAGGTCGGCCATGGGGCTCAGCCCAGCCGGCGCAGCCAGCCCAGCATGCGCTCGAACATCGCCCCGTAAGGCGGGTACATCAGGGAGACGCCGTTCAGCGCCGGCTGGTGGAACACACCGGTCTCCTTGCTGAAGGTGCGGAATCCCCACTCGCCGTGATAGGCGCCGCTGCCGCTGGCGCCAATGCCGCCGAAGGGCAGGTCCTCCTGGGCGATGTGCAGCAAGGTGTCGTTGATGGTGACGCCGCCGGCCAGGGTCTGGCGCAGCACGCGGTCGCGGTCAGCGTCGCTGCGACCGAACCAGTACAGCGCCAGCGGCCTGTCGTGGCGGTTCACGTAGGCGATGACTTCGTCGAGGCTGTCGTAGACCAGCACCGGCAGCAGCGGGCCGAAGATCTCTTCCTGCATCACCTTCATCTCGTCGCTGGCGTTCAGCAGCAGCAGCGGCGGCAGCTTGCGCTGGCTGGTGTCGGTCAAAACCTCGGTGTGCAGCGGCACCACGGTGGCGCCGCGCTCGCGGGCGTCGTCGACCAGCGCTTGCAGGCGCGCGAAGTGGCGCGCGCTGACGATGCTGGTGTAGTCGGGGTTGCTGGCGATCGCCGGGTACATGCGCTGGGTGCCGGCTTTCATGGCGGCGACGAAGGCGTCCAGCAGCGGCCGCGGCACCGCCACGTAGTCGGGCGCGATGCAGGTCTGGCCGGCGTTGAGCAGCTTGCCCATCAGCAGGCTGGGCACGGCGCGGGCGAGGTCGCAGTCGGGGTTCAGGATCGCCGGCGACTTGCCGCCCAGTTCCAGCGTCACCGGCGTCAGGTTGGCCGCTGCTGCCAGTGCGACATGGCGGCCGACCGCGGTGGAACCGGTGAACAGCAAATGGTCGAAGGGCAGGGCGACGAAAGCACGGCCGACGTCGGCGTCGCCCGTGATGACGGCCAATTCACCCGGCGAGAAGCTCTGCGCCACTTCGGCGCGCAGCAGTTCGGCAAAACGCGGCGTCAGCTCAGACGGCTTGATCAGCACCCGGTTGCCGGCCGCCAGCGCGGCGACCGCTGGTGCCAGCGCCAGGTTGCCGGGGTAGTTCCAGGGGCTGACGACGCCGACGACGCCGATCGGCTGGCGCATCACCTCGCTGCGGCCGGGGCGGTAGATCAGCGGCGTCGGCGCGCGCCGGGTTTTCATCCAGCCGCGCAGGTGGCGCCGGGTGTGGCGCAGCGCGGCCAGCACCGGCATCACATCGGAAATCTGCGTGACCTGGGCCGGGCGGTGGCCGAAGTCGGCCGAGATCGCCTTGATCATCGCCGGCGCCATGCGTTCGACCATCGCCTGCAGCCGCGCCAGGCGCTCCAGGCGCACGGCGTAGGACGGGTCGCGCTCGGCTTCGAAAGCGGCGCGCTGGGCCTCGAAAGCCGCGCGCAGCGTCGGCGACGTGGCAGCGGGGGCGTCCTGCAGAACGGCACTCATCGGGTCTCTCCTTCGGCACAGACGACCCATCATAGGCGCGGCAGCAGCGCCTGGACCGGTTCACAATGCCGATTAGGAGGTGCTCCCGAATGTCATCCGGAAAGATTCTTGTCGCCCAGGGCGGCGGCCCGACGGCGGTGATCAACCAGTCGCTGGTCGGCGTGGTGCTCGAAGCGCGGCGTTTTCGCGACGTGCGCCTGGTCTATGGCGCGCGCCACGGCGTGCGCGGCATCGTCGACGAAGACTTCGTCGACCTGACCCAGGAAACCAGCCACAACCTGGAGCTGGTGGCGAGCACGCCGTCGTCGGCGCTGGGCTCGACGCGCGACAAGCCCGACCTCAAGTACTGCCAGGACATCTTCAAGGTGTTGCAGGCACACGAGATCGAGCACTTCTTCTACATCGGCGGCAACGACTCGTCGGACACCGTGCGCATCGTCAGCGAAGAGGCCAAGAAGGCGGGCTACCCGCTGCGCAGCATCCACATCCCGAAGACGATCGACAACGACCTCGTCGGCAGCGACCACACGCCGGGCTTCCCGTCGGCGGCGCGTTTCGTCGCCCAGGCCTTTGCCGGCGCCAACCTGGACAACGCGGCGCTGCCCGGGGTCTACATCGGCGTCGTCATGGGTCGCCATGCCGGCTTTCTGACCGCGGCCTCGGCGCTGGGCAAGAAGTTCCCCGAAGACGGCCCGCACCTGATCTACCTGCCCGAGCGCGTGTTCGAGATCGAGCGTTTCCTGGCCGACGTCAAGTCCACCTACGAGCGCCTGGGGCGCTGCGTGGTGGCGGTGTCCGAAGGCATCCACGACGCCGCCGGCACGCCGATCCTGGCCCGGCTGGCCAAGGACCTGGAGCGCGACGCCCATGGCAACGTGCAGTTGTCGGGCAGCGGCGCGCTGGCCGACTTGCTGTGCGAGGAGATCAAGGCCAGGCTGAAGATCAAGCGCGTGCGCGGCGACACCTTCGGCTACCTGCAGCGCAGCTTCATCGGCTGCAACAGCGACGTCGACCAGCGCGAGGCGCGCGAAGTCGGCGAGAAGGCCGTGCAGTTCGCGATGTGGGGCGACCGCGACGGCTCGGTGGCGATCAAGCGCACCGGCTTTTATTCGGTCGACTACGAACTGCTGCCGCTGGACGCCGTGGCCGGCAAGACGCGCACGATGGAAGACGAGTTCATCAGCGCCAGCGGCACCGACGTCACCGACGCCTTTCGCATGTACCTGCGCCCGCTGCTCGGCTCGGGCATGCCCGACGCGTTCCGGCTGCGCCACAGCCCGGTGGCCAAGGTGCTGGGGCGCTGACGGCGCAGCGCTGGCGCGCAGGCGCCGCGCCGCCGTGCGCCACATTCCACCTCACCGCACAATAGGCAGCGCCGGGCCGTCCGGCCGCTGCCGTCCCTGACCATGACCATGACTTTCGACTGGACCAACCCCTATCCCACCGTGCGCAGCCCGCTGATGGCGCGCAACATCGTCTCGACCTCGCAGCCGCTGGGCGCGCAGGCCGGGCTGCGCATGCTGCTCCAAGGCGGCAATGCGGTCGACGCAGCGATCGCCGCCGCTGCCGCAATGACCATCGTCGAGCCTTGCTCCAACGGCCTGGGCAGCGACAACTTCGCCATCGTCTGGGACGGCCAGAAGCTGCATGGCCTGAACGCCTCCGGCGTCGCCCCGGCGGCCTGGAACCCCGACTACTTCCGCCGCAAGCATGGCGGCGCGATGCCGGTGCGCGGCTGGGACTCGGTGTCCACGCCCGGTGCGGTGGCCGGCTGGGTTGCGCTGTCAGAACGTTTTGGCAAGCTGCCGTTTGCCGACTTGCTGGCGCCGGCCATCGAACTGGCCGAACGTGGCTACGCCGTGGGCATCATCACGGCGCAGAAGTGGGCCGCCGCGGTGCCGCTGCTGCAAGACCAGCCGGGTTATGCCCAGGCCTTCATGCCGCGCGGGCGCGCCCCGACGCCCGGTGAGCGCTTCGTTTTCGCCGAGGCCGGCGCGACGCTGCGCCGCATCGCGCAAACGCGCGGAGACGCTTTCTACCGCGGCGAGATCGCCGAAAAGCTGGTTGCCCACTCGGCTGCCCACGGCGGTGCGCTGCGTCTGTCCGACCTGGCCGACTACCAGCCGAGCTGGGTGGAGACGATCAGCAAGGACTTCGCCGGCCACCAGGTGCACGAAATCCCGCCCAACGGCCAGGGCATCGCGGCGCTGATGGCGCTGGGCATGCTGGAGAAGACCGGCTACGCGCAGCTGCCGGTCGACAGCGTCCAAGCCCAGCACCTGCAGATCGAAGCGATGAAGATCGCGTTCGCCGACACCTACCGCTGGGTCGCCGACGAGCGTTTCATGACCGCGGTGACGGCGGCCGACTTGCTGAGCGACGCCTACCTGAGCGAGCGCGCGAAACTGATCGACCCGCGCCGCGCCGGCGACTTCCAGCATGGCACGCCGCCCAAGGGTGGCACCATCTACCTCAGCAGC
>JAUYAJ010000166.1 GCA_030693565.1 Rubrivivax sp. | reverse complement strand
TGGCCAACGACACCGCCTACGGACTCTCCGCAGGGGTCTTCGGACGCGACGTGACGCGTGCCCTGGCTGTCGCGCTGCAAGTCGATTGCGGCTCGGTGCACGTCAACGGCGCCACCGTACAGAACGAGGCGCAGGCGCCGTATGGAGGTATGAAGGACAGCGGCTACGGTCGCTTCGACGGACGCGCGGTGATCGACGAATTTACCGAGCTGAAGTGGATCACCCTGGAACCCTCGGTGCAGCAATACCCGGTCTGACGGGACCGGTCAACCGAACGAGGCGGGGCCAACGCGGGCGATGATGCCCGCGTGCACCGAGGTCATCGGCGCGCACGCTGGACAGTGCGCCGCCATAACGACCGAAGGGCGTGCGGACCGCATCGCATATGAAGGCTTGGGGGGTGTTCGTCGTCATGGGGTGGGTTTCATTGCGCCAACAGCGCATCGAGGTTACCGAGCACAAAGCCATGCCCGGCTTCGCGCGCCATTTGTTGCAGCTCCGCTTCGAGCCTTTGCCTGTCCTGTCGACGGGCCCAGAAGACAGGACCGCCTTCCCAGCGCGGAAATCCGTAGCCCTGAACGAGGACAACGTCCACATCCGCCGGTCGGCTGGCCACTCCTTCGGCGAGCAGCCGGGCCGCTTCGTTCGCCATTGCCAGCAAGGCTCGGCGCTGGATCTCGTCGGCTGCGATTTCACGGCGCGTGATCCCGCGCGCCAAACTGGCCTGCTCGATCAGGCCGCGCACGTTCGAGTCAGTCGTTGTGGACTGTTTGCCGTCCGTGTAGGTGTAGTAGCCGGCACCCGACTTGCGGCCCAGTCGGCCCTGTTCGCACAGCTGGTCAAGGACGGCCACATAGCGCTCTCGCGGGTCGCGCGTGGCCGCCTGTGCCTTGCGCATGCGCCAAGCGATATCCAGGCCGGACAGGTCCGCCACCGCAAACGGGCCCATCGCAAAGCCCATCGCCGTCAGCGCGTGGTCCACGTTCTCAGGCCAGGCACCGTCCTCAAGCATGAACTCGCATTGGCGCCGGTAGGCGTTGTAGATGCGGTTGCCGATGAAACCGAAGGCGTTGCCGCAGTGCACCGGCGTCTTCTTCAGCTTGACGCCGAGAGCCATGCCGGTGGCCAGCACATCGGGCGCAGTGTTCGCGCCACGCACCACTTCCAGCAGCTTCATCACATTCGCCGGGCTGAAAAAGTGCAGGCCCAGCACGTCCTGCGGTCGTGAGGTGGCTGCCGCGATGGCGTCGACGTCGAGGTACGAGGTGTTCGTCGCGAGCACGGCACCCTGCCGTGCATAGCCATCGACGGTGCGGAAGACCTGCTGCTTGACCGCCAGTTCCTCGAACACCGCCTCGATCACCAGATCGGCGTCAGCCAGCCGCGCCCAGTCGGTCGTGATGGCCAGCCGGGTTTCGTTGTCAGCGGCCATGATGACCTTTAGCTTGCCGGCCGTGACGCGGCCACGGTAGTGGTCGCTGATGCGCTGGCGGCCGCGGGCCAGTGCCGCCTCATCCTGTTCGAGCAGCAGCACTTGGAGGCCGGCGTCGAGTGCCGCGATCGTGATGCCCGTTCCCATCGTGCCGGCGCCAATCACGGCGACGCGGGCCACCGGACGCGGTGCTGCCTGCAGATCGGCGGGCAGGCGGGTGGCCTCGCGCTCGGCCTTGAACTGGTAACGCAGCGCCTGTGCCGCCGCCGACGGCAGCAGTTCGAGGAACAGCTCGCGCTCGCGCTGCAGGCCCTCGTCGAAAGGCAGTACGCAGGCCGCCACCGAGTCCAGCAGGGCACCATAGGCCGGTTGGAGCCGCTGCCGGGGCTGCAGTTTTGCGCGGTGCGCATCGACGATGGTCTGCACCTGCGCGGCCTCGGGGTGGCGGTCGCGGGCGCGGGGAAACGGTGCGCCGGTGTCGGCCAGCTCCAGCGCCCGACGCATGGCCGCCGCGACCAGGTCGCCGGCCACCACGGCGTCGAACAGGCCCGATCCGGCCAGATCCTTGGCGCTCCTGGGCTCGCCCGACAGCATCAGCGCGAGCGCCGCTTCCGGGCCCACCAGCCGCGGCAGGCGCTGCGTGCCGCCCGATCCCGGGATCAGTCCGAGCGTGACTTCGGGCAGCCCCACCCGGGCCGATTCGAGCGCAACACGGCCATGGCAGGCCAGGGCCAGTTCCAGCCCGCCCCCCAGCGCCACGCCGGCCAGCGCGGCGACCACCGGCTTGTGGCTCGCCTCGACGGCGGCCACTACGCCCCGCAGCATCGGCTCCTGGAATTGCAGCGGCGTGCCGAATTCGGCCACGTCGGCGCCGGCAGAGAAGGCCTTGTCGGTGCCGGCCAGAACGATGCCACGCACCGCGGGGTCGACCAACGCCGCTTCGAGCCGCTGCACGATGCGCTCGCGCAAGGCATGGCCCAGGCTGTTGACGGGCGGGTTGTCGAGCGTGATCACGGCCACGCCGTTGTAAATGGTCAACATGGTGTGTCCCAGAGCGACTGATCAGGCAGCGCGCATCAGGTGCTTGCCGATGACAAGCTGCTGGATCTGCGTGGTGCCTTCGTACAGGCGCAGCAGCCGCACGTCGCGGTAGAAGCGCTCGACCTTGTATTCGTTGATATAGCCGGCGCCGCCATGGATCTGCACGCCGCGGTCGGCCACGCGACCGACCATCTCGGTGGTGAACATCTTGGCGCAGGATGCCTGCATGCTGACCTCGGGATCGCTGCTGTCGAAGGGCTTGGCGTCGTAGCGATGCGCCGCCGCCTGCACCAGTGACCAGCCGGCAAGCAGTTCAGCCTGGCTGTCGGCCAGCATCGCCTGCACGAGTTGGAAGTCGCCGATGCGCTGGCCGAACTGCTTGCGCTGCTGCGCGTAGGCCACGCTGTCGTGCAGGATGCGCTGCGCCATGCCGCAGGCCAGCGCCGAGACATGCAGGCGGCCGCGGTCGAGCACCTTCATCGCCGTCTTGAAGCCCTTGCCCGCCTCGCCGCCGATGATGTTGGCTGCCGGCACACGCACCTGGTCGAGGTTGACGTCGCAGGTCTTGGTGCCGCGCTGGCCCATCTTCTTGTCGGCCCTGCCCAGGCTCAGGCCGGGCAGGCCGGCCGGCACGATGAAGGCCGAGATGCCCGCGGCACCCGGCCCGCCCGTGCGCGCCATCAAGGTGAAGGCGCCGGCGCGCGGCGCATTGGTGATGAAACGCTTGCTGCCGGTGATCAGGTAGTCGCTGCCGTCGGCGACCGCACGGGTCTTGAGCGCAGCGGCGTCCGAGCCGGCGTCGGGCTCGGTGAGCGCGAACGAGATCAGCAGGTCGCCGCTGGCGATGCGCGGCAGGTACTCGGCCTTCTGCCCGGGCGTGCCGTCCATCAGGATGCCCTGCGAGCCGATGCCGATATTCGTTCCCACCACGGAGCGGAAGGCCAGCGCCGTCTGCCCGAGCTCGTAGGCGACTTCGCACTCCTGCGCCATCGACAGCCCGATGCCGCCGTACTGCTCGGGGATCGAGATGCCGAACAGCCCCAGTTCCTTCATGTCGTCGACGATGTCGGCGGGCACCTCGTCGTGCTCCTCCACATCGTCCTCGGCGGGCATCAGGCGCTCGCGCACGAAGCGCTGCACGCTGTCCTTCAGGAGCTGAAAGGTTTCTTGATCGAGCGACACGGTGCTTCCATTGTTGTCTCAGCGAACGAATCGATCGCTGTCGGAACCGATGGCCACGGTCTCGCCGGTGGCGGCGAAAGTGCGGTCCACGTCCGGCGAACCGTAGACCACCAGCACGTAGGCCGTGTCGTCACCCACGTTGACGATCTCGTGTTCCACGCCCGCCGAGATGAAGGTGGAGTCGAAGCGGCCGCAGACCTGCTCGCGGTCGTCGAGCACGATCTTCACGCGGCCTTCCAGCACCGTGACCTGCTCTTCGGCGTTGTGCGAGTGCCGCGGCGCCGTCACGCCAACCGGCAGCCTGGAAATGCCGGTATGCATGGCGCGCGCGCCCACCTTCTTGCTGGCGATGGGGTAGTTGAGGATGCCGTTGCCCCGCGGAATTGCTGGCAAGGAGTCGAACGGAAGAAAGTGAATCTGGCTGTTCATGATCTAGATGGTCCCGAACCGGTGCCGCAACTCGTTCACGGCGTGCCGGATGTGCAGCGCCAGTCCGAGTGCCGCCATGTGGTCGCTGTTGCGCCCGAGGATGGTCTGCGACAGCGGCAGGAAAGACTCTTCCTCGAATTGCGCATGGGCACGGTAGTCGGTGACCAGCACCTCGACCGCCGCCGCATCGAGCGCGGCATCATCGCCGTTGGCCATCGCAGACAGTGCCGGGATCAACTGCGAATACAGGCCCTCGACACGCCTGTGCTCGGCCACGAGCCGGTTGACGAACGACTCGACCTTCGCGTGCTCTTCTCCGGGAACCGCATCTGCGAGCACCGCCGCAAACAGCTCGGCCTCTTCCTCCCGGTGGTGAGCGGTCACAACGTCCTGGAAGACATCCAGCACGCGGTTGGCCATGTCGCGCCGCTGTGGCGTCGGGGCCTGCGGGCGCGCCAGAGCCGTGAGGTCGTCGAACATGCTGACGATCGCCGCGTGGCAGTCCGAGAAGTCCTGGATCGGCTTGTCCATGGTGCCGTCGTGCGCGGAAGTCGTGCGCGCTGCCACGACATCGTTGCGTGGACGGGCGGCGATCGCCTCGAAGTGCTCCGTGAACGGGGGCTGGGCGAAGAAGCCGGCCACGATGCTTCGCCATTGCGCGAACGCAGCCGAGCCGCGGAAGCCCACGGTATGGTCTTCCAGCGTGTCCCACTCGAGCAGCAGCAGGTATCGCTCGGGCGACTCGATGCTGTGGCGAACCTGGTAGCCCTGAAAGCCCTTCGACGGGGCGATCACGGTTTGCAGGCCGTGGTGAACGGCCTGTTCGAATTCGGCCTGGCGGCCCGGTGCGATTCGGATATCGGCAACTTCGAGGATCATGGGGGCCGCTTCTCGGGTTGATTGCAGAGGGATGGACGCCGGGGTGCCGCCTGCGCCTTCGCGCTCGACAGCCTCGCGATCGTCAGTGGATATGGGTTCCACCGTTGACGTCGATGGTGGCCCCGGTGACGAAGCCGGAGAGTTCGGAGGCGAGGAAGAGGCAGGCGCCGGCCAACTCGCGCGTCGTGCCCGTGCGCTTCAGGGGAATGGCGTCGACGATGTCCTGGAGCCGCTCCGGGGAGAGTCCGTCGAGCATGGGGGTCTCGATCATCGCGGGGCAGATTGCGTTCGCCCGGATGCCCAGCGCGCCGAACTCGCGCGCGATGCTCCTGGTCAGGCTCAGGACACCACCCTTCGACGCGGCATAGTGCGCGCCGCCCACCAGGCCGCCGCCACGCTGCGCGGCGAGCGACGACACATTGACGATGTTCCCGCTCCGGCGCTCGACGAAGACTTTCAAGACACTCTGGCAAAGGTAGAAGGCACCTTTCAGGTTCACGGCGAACATGAGGTCGAGATCCTGGGGCGAGATGTCCAGCAGCGACTGCGACTTCACGATGCCAGCCGAATTCACCAGGCAGTCGATGGCTCCATGCAGCTCGACGACCCGGCGAACCATCTCATCGCAGTCTTCCGCCTTGCTGATGTCGCAGCGGAACCCGTGCACCGAGACCGGGCGCCGCAGCTTGCTTTCGATGGCGGACTGGATTCCGGCGAGCACCGGTCCATCCATCTGGAGATCGACGACCACGACCTTGGCGCCATGTTCGGCGAACAACTCTGCCGTGGCGTAGCCGATGCTGCGCAGCGACGCTGCGCCGGTGATCACGCAAACCTTGTCCTCGAGCAACATGTGGACCCCGTTCAGGATGAAGAAGCAGCGCTTGCATCGACCGGCATCGCGCCCAGGATCCAGGCTATGAGCGACGCATGGTGCGGCGCCCAGCCCAGCTCGCGCCGTGCGCGGATCGAGCTCACCCGGCTGTTGCTGCCGAGCGAAAAGTAGGCTCTGGGCTCACCCCAGCGTTGGGCGGCGAGCTCGGGCGGCAACGACTCGACGTTCGGCAGCGCCAGCCGGCGTGCGACCGCCGCACCGATGTCGCCGAAGGACGCTTCGCCGTTTTCGGCGAAGTAGAAGGCGCCGGCAGGCGCCTTGGCGAGGGCCAGCAGGTACAGGTCGACGACATCGTCGATGTGCACGTTGGACCAGACGTTCAAGCCGGCGCCGACGATCTGCACCCGGCCGCGCTCGCGCGCGTTGGCCGCCAGGAACGGAATCTGCACGCTGTGCGGGTTCGGCCCCGTGCCCACACCGTAAATCAGGCTGGGGCAGATCACGGCCGAGCGCACACCCCGCGCGGCAGCGCCGAGCACTGCCAGATCGATGTTGCGGCGGCTCTGCTTGGCGGGGTTCACGACCAGCGGTGACAGGCCGTCGAACACCTGTGCCGACCGGCGGCTGCCGCGTGCGTCGTCGCCGACGACGCTGGAGCCGCTAGTGTGCAGCAGCGGCTTGGACGAACCCTCGAGTCCTGCAAGCAACGACTCGACCGCGCCCGCGTGGTCCGCGCTGGCGGTGTTGATGACCCCATCGGAATTCCGTGCCTCCTGGGCCAGCAGCCCGGCATCGTCCAGCGTTCCGAGCACGGGCTCGATGCCGCGTGCCGCCAGCTTCGCGGCGCTGGGCTCGCTGCGCGCCAGGCCGCGGACATGATGTCCGTTGGCCAGCAAGGCCGCGGCGACTGAGCCGCCGATGTAGCCACCGGCGCCGGTGATGAAGATGTTCATGTCGATCCCGTGGGCCTGTGGTGGAGGTGCTTACAGCATGAAGGTGGACAGCCAGGGCACCATCGCGATCACGACGACCCCGGCGAGCAGGGCGCCGATATACGGCCAGATCGCCGGCATGACGGCGTCGGGCTTGGCGTCGCCGATGCGGCAGGCGACATAGAAGCCGACGCCGATGGGCGGCATCATCAGACCGATGTTCATCGCGCACACGATGACCATCGAGTAGTGGATGTCGTGGATGCCGAGCTTCTTGGCGATCGGAAACATGATGGGTGCCAGCAGCAGGACGGCGGGCAGACCCTCGAGCAGGCAGCCGAGCACCAGGAAGACGGCGATCGTCACGAACATGAAGGCGATCCAGCCGCCCGGCAGCGTGGTGAGGAACAGGGTCAGGTGCTGGACGATGCCGCTCTGAGTGATGGCCCAGGCCATGGCCGACGCGGTGCCGAGGATGAGCAGGATCGCCCCGCTCAGCGCGGCGGTCTCGACAAGCATCTCGTACAGGCGCTTGGCACCGATGCCGCCGTACAGCACCTGCCCGATCAACATCGCATAGAGCACGGCAATCGTCGAGACTTCGGTCGCCGTGGCAACGCCGCCGCCGACCGCACTGCGGATCAGGAAGGGCAGCACCAGGGCGGGCCCGGCGATCAGCGCCAGGCGCCCGATGGCCTTCCACGCCGGACGGCGCACGTTTTTCGTATCCTCGTGGCGGGCCTTCCAGCGCGCCAGGATCAGCAGCGCCAGCAGCAGCACCATCGCCACCACGATGCCGCTCTCGAACAGCCCCGCAATCGACACGCCGGCCACCGAGCCGAGCACGATCAGCACGATGCTGGGCGGCACCGTGTCGGCCATCGCCGCACCCGTGGCCAGCAGCGCCACCATCTCAGGCTGCTTGTTGCCGCGCCGCCTCATTTCGGGGAACAGCGCGGGGGCGACGGTCGCCATGTCCGAGACCTTGGAGCCGGAGATGCCCGAGACGATGAAGAGCGACCCCAGCAGCACGTAGGACATGCCGGCCTTGACGTGGCCGACCAGGGAAGCCAGCAGGTCGACGATCGCCTTGCCCATGCCGGTGGCGTCGAGCACGCAGCCCAGCAGCACGAAGATGGGCACCGAAACCAGGACGATGTTGGCCATGCCCTCGTCCATGCGCCCGACGATCACGCCCAGCGGTACCTGGGTCGAGAAGGCCAGAAAGCACATCACGCCGCAACCGAAGCAGAAGGCGATCGGAACGCCCGCGATCAGGCACAGCGCGACGAGGCCGGTCAGGAAGATCAGGATGTTCAGCAGGCCCAGCTGCGCGAATTGCGGCGCCAGCCACAGGCCCAGGCCGACGAATGCGCCCACCCCCAGGACGGCGATCGCGAGGTTCGCCTTGGATACGGTGCGGACCGAATAGACCGCCACCAGGGCCAGCATCAGGACCAGGCCGACGGCGATCGCCGCGACACGAAGACCGGCCGGGATCTCCAGCGCTGGCGAAGCGATGATCCACTCGGATTCCACATGTTCGATGGCCGGGCCGATCAGCCCGATCAGGAAGGCCGCCACGGCGACCAGGGCAAAGGCATGCACGAGCCCGCGCATCCGGGCCGGCATCTGGTCGACGAACATCGTCAGCCGCAGATGTTCGTTGCGGTGCATGGCCAGCACGGAGCCCAGCATCGCCACCCAGATGAAGGCGAAGGAAACGGCCTCGTCGATCCAGGTCACCGGCCGCCCGAAGATATAGCGCGCGACGACGCCGCCGAACAGCATCAGCACGATGGCCACCATCAGCGACGCCGATACCGCCTCAAGAGGCTGGATCCAGCGTTTGATGGCCCGGTTGACCGCCGCATCTTCGGGACGCGGGGCCTGCATTTCGTCGGGGGTCACGGTGGACAGGGGGCTGGCTTGGGTCATGGCGGGCGGTAGGCTGGGCCGGTGTGGCGTGGCGGAAAGCCGGGCAGCCGCAGCCAACCGGCCGCGGCGTGCGGCCGATGGCGCTGTGCCGTCAAGGGTGGGGGAAGGGGCCCGGAGTTCAGGCCAGCTTGCCGCTGTACTTCTCGAGCAGCGCCCAGGCTTCGGGGCCGAACTTCTTCTGCCACTCGGTGTAGTAGCCCGACTTCTGCAGCATCTCGCGGAAGGGCTTGCCGTCGACCGCGTTGAACTGCATGCCGAAACCCTTGAGCTTGGCCTCCAGCGAGGTATTCAGGGTCTCGTGCGCGGCGCGCTGCTTGACGGCGTTGGCGTCGAAGATGCGGGTGGCAAGGGCTCGCAGGTCCTCAGGCAGCGCATTCCAGTTGCGCTTGTTGCCGACCAGCGTGAAGCAGTCCCACACATGCGAGGTGTACGAACAATGCTTCTGCACTTCGTAGAGCTTGGTCGCCTCGATCGTCGGCAATGCATTCTCCTGACCATCGACGACCTTGGTCTGCAGTGCGGTGTAGAGCTCGCCGATCGGCACCGTGGCCGGCGATGCGTCCAGGCCCTTGAACAGTGAGGTCAGGATCGGGCTCGCTGGTACGCGGATCTTCATGCCCGCCAGATCCTTCGGCGAGGTGATCGGCTTCGAGGCGTGGGTGATCTGGCGGAAGCCATGGTCGTAGACCCTGCCGACGGCGACCAGGTTGACCTTGTCGAACGCTGCACGCATGTGAGCGCCGAGGTCACCGTCCATCGCCTTCCACACCGTGGCGTAGTCGGGAAACGCGAAGGCAACCGTATTGATCGAGGTCACCGGGACCAGGTTGCCCCAGATCGTGCCGGCGGTGCAGACGAAGTCGATCGCGCCGGAACGCACCTGCGATACCGTGTCTGTGTCACTGCCGAGCTGCCCGTTGGGGTAGACGTCGATCGTCAGGCGGCCGCCGGATTCCTTCAGGATCTCGGCGCAGGCGGCCTTGAGTGCCGCGGTGGTGGGGTGGCTCTCCGGGATAGAGATGGCGATCTTCATGTTGAACTTCGCACCGGCCTGGGCCTTCGCGATGCCGGGAGCCAGGGCGCAGGCGGCCAGGCCGCCCAGTTGCATCAGCGCCGCGCGGCGGCCAGTGGTGCGTATGCCTGCCTGGGCAGGGATTGACAGTTGCTTGTTCATGACGGTTGTCTCCTGTTGGTTCTAGTCGCAGCTTGTGGGGTCTGTGGGGTCTGTGGGGTCTGTGGGGTCGATGTCGTCGGGGCAATGGGGCAATGTGGCAAGCGCGGCGCCAGACCAGTGACCCGCCTTGCGCTCATTCACCTGTCGAAGACGCCGGGCTGGTGAACTTCGATGCAGTGGCCGTCAGGGTCGTGCAGGAACACCTGGTACCAGCCCGGGATAGCCCAGCAGCCGTAGTCCGCGTAGCGGATGCCGAGCTCGTCGCACTTGCGCATGAAGCCCTTGATGTCGTCGGTCCGGAAGCAGAAGTGGCCGTGGCCCATGGGATTGACGAACTTCTTCATCTTGAAGCCCGTCTCGAGGTCACGCTCGGACCAATGGAATTCAATGTCGCCGTCGGTCAGGAAGTCGACCTTGCCGGTGTATGCGCGGTCCTCACGGACGCCGCTCACGACGGTGTGTTCCTTGTCGCTGATCGTTCCCAGCTCAAACAAGGTTTTGTAGAACCTGGTCAACCGGGGCAGGTTGTCCGTGCAGATGTTCATGTGGTGAAACTTGAAATTCATGGCGCTCCTTGGAGGGGGGCAAAGTGAGTGAGTGACGGTGGATGCAGCCGGTGTTCGGTGGCCGCATTCAATGAAACCGGGGGTCCGGGAGAGACCCGAACGACAGAGCAATGCGATCACTGGACTCAACCTTAGACGCTTTATTAGTGAAGTCAACACGTCATAGGTGAAAATACCTAGCAGATATCTTGGTGCTTTCGGCTGGGGAGAGAAGCAACTAGACTTCGCCCATGCACTCGCCAATGCGCCAATGAATATCAACCGCTATGCGATCGAGGTCTCTCCGCGTCCAGATGCAGCCGCCGGCATGGCATCTGTGAACCGTGAGGAGGCCTGCACGATCGCCACCGCGCGCCAGGTCGCGGCCATGCTGGATCTCGAACCCGACGCATGGCGGGCCGGAATGCCACTGCCTAGGGGCTGGCATTTCGTGCTGCTGGCTGCCGACACCCGGAGATCGGCCTTGCGTGCCGACGGCTTCCCGGGACTCGGGGTGCCGATGCCGGACTTGGGTCTGCCGCGGCTGATGCTCGGTGGCCGTAGCGTGCGGTTCCACCGGAACATCCCCATTGGATCGACGGTGCAGCGGCGCAGTGCCCTGTGCAACATCGCGCATAAAAGCACCGCGTCCGGCCCGATGGCCGTGGTGACTCTGGCGCATGAGCTCCGCCTCGGTTCGCATGAAGAGCCCGCCGTCGTGGAGTCGCAAACCTATTTGCTGCTGCCGGCTCGCGGTGCCAGTGGCGTTGCCGCCGAAGCGGTTCCTGCGGCACCGGGCAAGGCGGCGCACGCGAAGACGGTCGTGCCGGACGAGGCCCTGTTGTTCCAGTATTCGGCGCTGGGCTTCAACTCGCACCGCATCCACCTGGATCGCGACCATGCGCGCCAGGTGGAAGGCTTTCCCGACCTGGTGGTCAACGGCGGGTTGTCGACGTTGTTGCTGACCGAATTCCTTCGTTGCGAACTGGGCGTGACACCCGCCGCCTTCAAGGTCCGGCACGTCGCGCCGCTGTACTGCAATCGCCCCGTCACGCTGGCCGCCGATGCGGTCGGCGAAGGATGGCGCCTGAAAGCGTTCGACGACCTGCACAGGTTGGCCGTTGACATGGAGGTGACCGTCCAATGAGCTTCGAACCGCTGAAGGGCGTTCGCGTCCTCGACCTCACCAGCGTCGTGGTCGGACCCGTGTGTACCTGGCGCCTGGGGCAGTACGGCGCCGAGGTCGTGAAGGTGGAGAGTCCCGAAGGAGACTTGATGCGCGGCCTGGGCGGCGGGTCGCCGACGGGTCAGCACTCGGGTGCCTACCTGCACTTCAATCGCGGCAAGCGCAACATCTGCCTCGACCTGAAGCAGCCCGGGGCGCGGGAGGCGGTCGCGCGCCTCGTCGAGTCCGCCGACGTGATCGTGGCCAACATGCGGCCCCAGGCCTTGGCCCGCCTGGGCCTGGATGCGGCGACGGTGCGCGCCAAGCACCCCGAAAAGATCTATTGCCTCATCACGGGCTACGGTACGGACGGCCCCTATGCGGGCCGGCCTACCTACGACAGCGTCGTCCAGGCAGCGACCGGCATGGCAGGCCTGATGCTTGCCCGCGACGGCGCGCCGGCTTATGTGCCGATGCTGATCTGCGATCACGTGGCCGGGGAAATCGCGGCTGGCGCCATCCTCGCGGCGCTGATCGAGCGCAAGGCCAGCGGCACCGGGTGCAGCCTCGAGGTGCCAATGTTCGAAACCATGGCCGCGTTCGTGTTGCAGGAACACCTGGCACAGCACAGCTTCGATCCGCCAATCGGGCCCGCCGGCGACCTGCGTTTGCTCAGCCCGCACAACAAGCCCGTGAAGACGGCGGACGGGTGGGTCTCGTTCACGATCAATACCGACCCACAGGTGCGCGCATTCCTCAAAGCCACTGATCGCGCGCACCTGCTCGAGGATCCGCGCTTCACCACGGTCGCCGGACGGGCTCGGAACGTGGCCGAGTGGTTCGAGATTCGCGGGGCCGCGCTGACGAACCGCACCACGGCGCAATGGCTCGAGATCCTGGGCGGGGCTGACATCGCGGTACAGCCCTGCCACACGCTGGACTCGCTGCCCCGTGACCCCCACCTCGAAGCGGTCGGTCTCATCGAATACGAACCGCACCCGACGGAGGGCCGCACCGCGTCGATCCGCTCTTCCATTCGCGTCGACGAGGCCACGTTGCCGCGCCGCGAGCCCGCGCAGCCACGCGGCGCCGATACGCGCGGACTGTTGGCCGAGATGGGCTACTCGCCCATCGCCGTCGACGAGCTGCTGTCGTCGGGTGCCGCCCAGGCGCCGGCATCCCGGTGAGCGCCTTCCATCCGTCTGGCCGTTCGACAACCATGAACTTCAAGACACTCTTTCGCCGGCTCTGGCTGGCGGTCGCCGCCGCCGGCCTGGTTGCCGTGACCTTCGGCGCCCGGGGCGACACCTATCCTTCGCGGCCCATCCGCCTGATGGTGCCGTTCCCGCCGGGCGGGCCAACCGAAGTGCTGGCCCGGATCGTGGCGCCGCGGCTGGCCGAGCGCCTGGGCCAGGTGGTGATCGTCGACAACAAGCCCGGCGCCAGCGGGATGGTGGGTGCCGATGCGGTAGCGAAAGCGGCGCCCGACGGCTACACGCTACTTGTCAACGCGTCGATCCACGTCATCAACCCGAGCCTTTACCCGAAGCAGCCCTACGACGCGATCGCCGATTTCGCCGCCGTCAGCAACCTTGCCGACGTGCCGCTGGTGCTGGCGGTCAACCCCAAGGTGCCCGCGCGGTCGGTGAAGGAGTTGGTGGCACTGGCCCGTTCTGCGAAGACGCCGCTGGCATTCGCATCAGCCGGCAACGCCACGTCGCAGCACCTGTCCGGCGAGGCCTTCAAGGTCGCGACGGGCATCGACCTGCTGCACGTCCCTTACAAGGGCAGCGCGCCGGCGCTGACCGACCTCATCGGCGGGCAGGTGCAACTCATGTTCGACTCGTTGCCATCGAGCATGCCGTTCATCAAGTCGGGTGCCATACGACCGCTCGCGGTGACGACATCGAGCCGCTCGCCAGCATTGCCCGACGTGCCGACGCTCGCCGAATCCGGCTTTCCGGCCTTCAGCATCAGCACCTGGTATGGCGTCTGGGCCCCGGCTGCGACGCCGCCGACCATCGTGCAGCGGCTCTCGAGCGAGATCGCGGCGGTCGTAAGGCTGCCTGAGGTGCGGGCTCAGTTCGAGAAGCTTGGTGCCGAACCGGTGGGCAACACGCCCGCACAGTTCAGCGCGTTTTCCAAGGCTGAACTCGTGAAATGGTCCGGCATCGTGAAACAGTCAGGAGCCAAGGTCGAGTAGGACCAGCACTGGCGAAGCACCGGCTGTGGCGACAGAGGCTGCGGGACAATTGTCCTGAAACTCGCCACCCGCCTGCGGAGCGAAAGGAATCCATCGAATCGAAAAGTGGGAGGAAGCAGTGAAAGACGACACCAACGAAAACGCGACAGTTGCCGAGGCGGAAGGGCGTTCCTACGCCGCACCAGCGCTGGAAAAGGGCCTGGACATCCTGGAGACGCTGTGTCGCAGCGAGCAGCCGTTGTCGCAGAAGGACATTGCGCAGCGGCTGGGGCGCAGCGTCAGCGAGATCTACCGAATGGTGGCGTGCCTGGTCAGCCGGGACTATGTGACGCTGGTCGACGAAAACACCTACGCCATCACGACCAAGCTGTTCGAGTTGTCCCACGTCAATCCGCCAACGTACAGGCTGCTATTCGAGGCGACGCCCATCATGCAGAGGCTGTCCGGCGAACTCGACCAGTCCTGTCACCTGACGGTCTACGGGCAGGGCAAGCAGGTGGTCCTGTTCAAGGTCGACACCCCGAGCGGCATGGGCTTCGCCGTGCGGGCCGGCGCGGAGCTGGACGTGCTGATCTCCGCATCCGGCCGCGTGCTGCTGGCCTTTCAGGATGACGAGACGCGCAAGTTGCGCATCGAGGAGTCGCTTAGGCGGCGGCCGGAACAGGCCGACCCGCAGATCGACCAAGTGCTCGCGACCATCAAGTCGGCTGGTTACGAGTCGATCCCGAGTGTTCAGGTTCGCGGTTTGTACGCTGTCAGTTTCCCGATCCTGGACGCACAGGGTCGCGCCATTGCGGCCCTGACCGTTCCGTATGCCGAGCGCCTCGACCAGGTGCAGCGGAAGTCGATTCCCGAGGTGACCGAAGCGCTGGGGAAGGCTGCACGCATGCTGTCGAGGCGGATCGGAGGGATGGTGTCTGCCAGCGGCCTGAATCTTGCCAAGCCGGAAGGAGTGCAACGGCGAACTGCACGAGTGGACGGGCGGTAGTGCGCTGACGCGTCGTGCTCGCTGAGCCGCCGATGCAGCGAGCAGGCGCAAGTCTAGAAATGTCAGCGCCGACTTTGTGGCATTGGAGACTTGCTCATGGGCAGACGACGATCTTGCCGCCCGCCTGATTGGCTTCCATCAAGCGATGCGCCTCGACGATGTCGTCCAGTCTGAAGACCCGGGCCCGCGCGACCGGCAGTGCGCCGCTTGCAACCTGATCGATGAGCGCCTGCAGCGGCAGCGCCAAAAGTCTTCCACGCCACCCGATATTGCCGTATCTCGCTGGCTAGTGTGGTGTTGCACGCTATTCGGCACATAAAACCGCGTCTTTGGCCCCGTGGCGTCGTTGCAAATCCTCGCGATACCACGGGGTATCGCTCCGGTTTGCGCCTAGCCACAGGACCAAATCCATCGGTTTTCTTAAG
>JAUYAJ010000160.1 GCA_030693565.1 Rubrivivax sp. | reverse complement strand
GCGCTCGCCGACGTCCAGCTCGAAGCGCCGATCCCGCTGCCGCGGCGCAACCTGTTCTGCGTCGGCCGCAACTACCACGCCCACGCCAAGGAGTTGCACGACTCGGTCTTCAAGGACAACACCGCCGACCCCGAGAGCTGGCCGATCGTCTTCAGCAAGGTGCCCGAAAGCGTGGTCGGCCCGGGCGCCGACGTCATGCTGCCGGGCGCGGTATCCAACCAGATCGACTACGAAGCCGAGCTCACCGTCGTCATCGGCAAGGGCGGGCGCAACATCAGCCGCGCCGAGGCGATGAGCCATGTCTTTGGCTACACCATCATCAACGACGTCACCGCGCGCGACGTCCAAATGCGCCACCAGCAATGGGACCTGGGCAAGAGCTTCGACACCTTCTGCCCGATGGGGCCGTGGATCGTGACTGCCGACGAACTCGACGGCACTGACACCCATGTGCGCTGCTGGGTCAACGACTCGCTGCGCCAGGACGCGCGCACCAGCGACTTGATCTTCGACATCGCCACGCTGATCGAGACCTGCTCGCGCGGCATCACCCTGTACCCTGGCGACCTCATCGCCACCGGCAGCCCGGCCGGTGTGGGCATGGGGCTCAAGCCCCCCGTCTACCTGAAGTCAGGCGACGTCGTGCGCATCGAGATCGATGGCCTGGGCGTTTTGCAGAACCGTTTTGTGTAGGAGACAAACATGAACCTGAACCGCATCCTGGCCGCTGGCCTGCTGACCCTGACCGGCGCCGTGTTCGCGCAAGCGAACTACCCCGACCGCGTCATCACCATGGTCGTGCCCTTCCCGCCCGGCGGCGTTGCCGACACCGTGGCGCGGCCGATCGCCGAAGCGCTGGGCCGCGAGCTCGGCCAGACCGTGGTGGTGGAGAACAAGGCCGGCGCCGGCGGCGCCACCGGCATCGGCGCGGCCTCGCGCGCCAACGCCGACGGCTACACCGTGCTGCTGAGCCTGTCGTCGATCTCCATCCTGCCCGAGGCCGACAAGATCCTGGGCCGCAAGTCGGCCTTCACGCTCGACCAGTTCAAGCCCATCGCCCGCTTCACCGCCGACCCCACCGTGCTGGTGGTGCGCGCCGACGCGCCGTGGAAGACGCTGGCCGAATTCCTGGCCGACGCGCGCGCCAAGCCCGCCGCCTACAACTACGGCAGCTCGGGCAACTACGGCACCATGCACGTGCCGATGGAGATGCTCAAGGGCGCGGCCAACTTCCGCATGACGCACATCCCTTACACCGGCGCCGGCCCGGCGATCGCCGCCTTGCTCGGCGGCCAGGTCGATGCGATTTCCAGCGGCCCTTCCAGCGTCGTCGCCCACATCAAGGCCGGCAAGCTGCGCGCGCTGGCGCATTGGGGTGACAAGCCGCTGAGCTCGCTGCCCGAGGTGCCCAGCCTCAAGCAAGCCGGCTTCCCGGTCCAGTTCGCCCAGTGGTCGGCGCTGTTCGTGCCCACCGGCACGCCTGAAGCCGTGATCCAGAAGCTGCGCGCCGCGGCGCGCAAAGTCGCCGCCGACCCGGCCGTGGTGCAGGTGATCAACCGCGCCGGCAGCCCGATCGAGTACCTCGACGCGCCCGAATTCCAGACCTACTGGGACGCCGACGCCAAGATCATGACCGAGGCGGTGCGCAAGATCGGCAAGGTCGAGTGAGCGGACGCCGCGCATGACCTGGTCGATCCTGGCACGTGATGGCGGGGGGCGCTTGGGCGTCGCCATCGCCAGCCGCTTCTTCGCCGTCGGCGCGCTGTGCGTGCACACGCGCCGCGGTGTCGGCGCGCTGTCGACCCAGGCGCTGATGAACCCGCTCTACGGGCCGGCCGGCCTTGATTTGCTGGCCACCGGCGCCGACGCTGCCGCGGTCGTCGCCCAGCTCACCGCGGCCGACGCTGGCCAGGCCCAGCGCCAGCTCCATGTACTGCCAGCGCGCGGGCCGGCCGCCGCCCATACCGGTGCGGCCTGCGTCGACTGGTGCGGCCACCAGCTGTTCGACGACTTCAGCGTCGCCGGCAACATGCTGGCCGGTGCGCCGGTGCTGCAGGCCACAGCCGACGCTTTCATCGCGGCGGCCGGCCGGCCGTTGGCGGAGCGATTGCTCGCCGCGCTGGCGGCCGGCGAGGCCGCCGGCGGCGACAAACGCGGCAAGCAGTCGGCCGCCTTGCGCATCCACGGCGACGAAGACCATGCCGAGCTCGACCTGCGTGTCGACGACCACACCGAACCGGTGGCCGAACTGCAGCGCCTGTACACCGTGAGCCTGGCGCGCTTCCAGCCTTTCGTCGCCTGCCTGGCCGGCCGCCACGACCCGGTGGGCGAGCTCGAGCGCAGCCGCATCGAGGCGCGCATCGCGGCTTTCCATGCGGCACGGCAATTGCTTGACTGAGTCCATGGCCCTGCTCGAAGTCCAAGACCTGCGCACCCACTTCGCCACCGACGACGGCGAGTTTCCTGCCGTCGACGGCGTCAGCTTCAGCGTCGACGCCGGCCGCACGCTGGCCATCGTCGGCGAGTCGGGCTGCGGCAAGAGCGTGACCGCGCTGTCGATCATGGGCCTGGTGCCGCAGCCGCCAGGGCGCATCGCGGGCGGCTCGATCCGCTTCGAGGGGCGCGAGCTGCTGGGCCTGCCGACGCGCGAATTGCAGGACCTGCGCGGCAACGGCATGGCGATGATCTTCCAGGAGCCGATGTCGTCGCTGAACCCGGCGTTCACGATCGGCGAGCAGATCGTCGAGGGCCTGCTGCGCCACCGCCCCATCGGTCGCGCCGAAGCGACCCGGCGCGCGCTCGAGGTGCTCGAGAAGGTGCGCATTCCCGACCCGGCGCAGCGCTTCCACGAGCACCCGCACAAGCTGTCGGGCGGCATGCGCCAGCGCGCGATGATCGCGATGGCGCTGGCCAACGAGCCGCGCTTGCTGATTGCCGACGAACCGACGACCGCGCTCGACGTCACGATCCAGGCCCAGATCCTGGAGCTGATGCACCAGTTGCAGCGCGAAACCGGCACCGCGATCGTGCTCATCACGCACGACCTGGGCGTCGTCGCGCAAGTCGCCGACGAGGTGGTGGTGATGTATGCCGGCCGTGTCGTCGAGCGCGCACCGGTGGCCGCGCTGTTCGAAGCGCCGCAGCACCCCTACACCGTGGGACTGCTGGGATCGATCCCGCGCCTGCACGGCCAGGCCCGGCGCCTGGCCTCGATCGACGGCCAGGTGCCAAGCCCGCTGCGCCGCCCGCCCGGCTGCAACTTCGCCGAACGCTGCCCTTTTGCCGAACCGCGCTGCGAGCGCGAGGCGCCGACGCTGCGGCCGGTGGGGCCGGCCCACCACGCGGCCTGCTGGCGCTCTCCGCTGGACGCCGACGCGCTGATGGCGCCCGCGGCTGGCGCGGCCATCGCATGAACGCGCCGCTGCTGCGCGTCGAAGGTCTGGTCAAGCACTTCCCGGTGCGCCGCGGCCTGTTCGGGCGCGTGCGCGGCGCGGTGCGCGCGGTCGACGGCGTCGGCTTCACGCTCGAGGCCGGGCAGACGCTGGGCGTGGTCGGCGAGTCAGGCTGCGGCAAGTCGACGCTGGGCCGGCTCGTGCTGCGGCTGATCGAACCCGGCGCCGGACGCGTGCTGTTCGACGGCGTCGACCTCGGCTCGCTGAATGCCGCCGACCTGCGCGCCCAGCGCCGCGCGATGCAGATCATCTTCCAGGACCCGTTCTCGTCGCTGAACCCGCGCATGACCGTGGGCCAGATCCTGAGCGAGCCGCTGATGCTGCACGGCCTGCACAGCGGCCGCCACCCTGAGCGCGTGGCCGAACTGCTGCAGACGGTGGGGCTGGCCCCCGAACACGCCCAGCGCTACGCGCACGAGTTCTCCGGCGGCCAGCGCCAGCGCATCGGCATCGCGCGCGCGCTCGCGGTCGAGCCGCGGCTGATCGTCTGCGACGAGGCCGTGTCCGCGCTGGACGTGTCGGTGCAGGCGCAGGTGGTCAACCTGCTGCAGGACCTGCAGCGCGAGTTCGGCCTGGCCTATATGTTCATTGCCCATGACCTGGCGGTGGTCAAGCACATCGCGTCGCGCGTCGCCGTGATGTACCTGGGCCGCGTGGTGGAAATCGCGGACAAGCGCATGCTGTTCGCGCAGCCGCGCCACCCTTACACACAGGCGCTGCTGTCGGCCGTGCCGTTGCCAGAACCCGGTTTGCGCCGCGAGCGCGCCGTGCTCGGCGGCGACGTGCCCAGCCCGCTGAACCCGCCCACAGGCTGCCATTTCCACACCCGGTGCCCGCACGCGCGGCCCCGGAGTTCCGAGGTCACGCCGCCGCTGGAGGGCGCGGTCGGACATGCCGTGGCCGGCCACTTCTGGCGCGAGATTGCGCCGCCTTTGGCCATGGCGCCGCCATCGCCTCGCGCGGGCCGCGAGCGGC
>JAUYAJ010000155.1 GCA_030693565.1 Rubrivivax sp. | reverse complement strand
CGGCGTAATGCGCCATGTCGACCATGAAGATCGCGCCGACAGCCTTGGCCACGCGGGCGAAACGCTCGAAATCGATGCGCAGGCTGTAGGCCGAGGCGCCGGCGATGATCAGCTTGGGCTTGTGTTCGTGCGCCAGCCGCTCCATCGCGTCGTAGTCGATCGCCTCATTGGCGTCCAGGCCGTAGCTGACGACCTTGAACCACTTGCCGCTCATGTTGAGATGCATGCCGTGGGTCAGGTGGCCGCCTTCGGCCAGGCTCATGCCCATGATGGTGTCGCCGGGCTGCAGCAAGCCGAAGAACACCGCCTGGTTGGCCTGCGAACCCGAATTGGCCTGCACGTTGGCGAAGGCGGCACCGAACAGCTGCTTGCAGCGGTCGATGGCGAGTTGCTCGACAACGTCGACGTTCTCGCAGCCGCCGTAATAGCGCTTGCCGGGATAGCCCTCGGCGTACTTGTTGGTCAGCTGCGAGCCTTGCGCGGCCATCACCGCCGGGCTGGTGTAGTTTTCCGACGCGATGAGCTCGATGTGCTCTTCCTGGCGGCGGTTCTCGGCCTCGATCGCGGCCCACAGGTCGGGGTCGATCGCGGCAACGGTGGATGTGGAACGGTCGAACATGGCAGTCCTCTTCGGAGTGAAGGGCCTTCGCGGCGCAGCACGGCTGCAGGGTGAGTGCGGCTGCGGTCGAGGGCTGCCCAGGCGAACGGCGGATACCGGCGTCACCGCCGGCCCGCGCTTCCCGGTGGTCATCCACCTCGGGTCGGCGGCCCCGCAGGGCCGCGCCTCATCGCCAGTCGCGCGGTCGCTCAGTGTAGCGGAGCGCCCGTGGCAAGCCGGCGCTCAGGGCAGCATCGCCACACGTTCCACGGCCGGCGGCGGCACCGGCAGCGCCGCCGCCTTGGGCGGAGGCAGGTTGTTGGAGACATTGGTGGGCACGCCGCCGCCATTGGCCACATGGCGCATGAAGCCTTGCTCGGCGAGCACGCGACCGACGTAACCGCCGTCCGACTCGATCTGCGCCGCGCCGACGTAGTAGCGCAAGCCGTCGTGCAGGCTGCCGGCGCGGGCGATGCAGTCGCGCAGAACCTGGACACCGACGCGCAGGTTGCTGATCGGATCGAAAGCCGCGTGGTTGCCGCCAAA
This sequence comes from Rubrivivax sp., assembly GCA_030693565.1. Classification (GTDB taxonomy): domain Bacteria; phylum Pseudomonadota; class Gammaproteobacteria; order Burkholderiales; family Burkholderiaceae_C; genus Rubrivivax. Next base: position 3,871 of record JAUYAJ010000155.1, on the reverse strand, counting down.
GGCCAGGTATTTGTCGTCGTGGACCCGGGTCAGCACCTGCATCAGGCCTTGAGCGCCCATGCTGCTCTGGGCAAAGGGGTTGAAGCTCGACTCGACGGCCATGATGGCCAGGATCAGGGTCGGATCGAGCCCGGCCTTGTGGCCGATCGTCCAGGCCTCCTGCACCAGCCGGCTGATCGGCTCGGGCGCGACGCGGTAGCGCTTGGCGATCCACTGTGCAACCGCCGCCTGCGGCTGGCTCAGCAGCTTGGGGTCGACTGCGGTGGCGCGCGACACCGCGCCCGGCTCGCGCACCAGCGCCAGCAGGTCGCCGCCGGTGATGACACGCTCTTCGTGGCGGTTCTGCAGCCAGTCCAGCGCCAGCACTTCAACCTGGTGCCGCAACTCGGCACGCCCGGTAGCCAGCACCAAGGCCACGGCCACCGCCAAGCCCATCAAGGCCAGGGTGTTGTGGCTGATCTCCAGCAAACCGTTGCCGACGTCGCGCAGGAAGACAGCGAGCGAACGCCCGCTGGCCTGGCCTGCCGATCGCATCGTGCCGATCGCATTCATGGGTTGTCTCCTGACTGCGATCCGGTACCGCGCTGCTGCACGACGCCGGGAGGCCACAGTGATAATTGTCTGCAGCGCCGGCCTGTTGCGGGCGAACTGCCATGGTGGATGCGGCCGCCAACGAACTGGCGCTGCCAGCGATCGACGCCTAGGGTTTACCCTCGATTCCGTACTGGACCGAATTCTAGGAAGGCTTTCATACTCGGTCAAGAATATAAAGTCGACAGTTCATAACCAAACCGAATGAAATACAGCGACCTTCGCGACTTCATGGATCAGCTGGAGCGGCTCGGCACGTTGCGAAAAGTGGCCGATCCGGTGTCACCGCGGCTGGAAATGACGGCAATCGCCGACAAACTGCTGCGCGCCGGCGGGCCGGCCGTGCTCTTCACGCAGCCGGCTGGCTACACCATGCCCTGCCTGGTCAACCTGTTCGGCACCCCTGAACGAGTGGCCCAAGGCATGGGGGCGGAGTCGACGGCGGCGCTGCGCGACATCGGCCGTCTGCTGGCTGGCCTGAAGGAGCCGGACCCGCCGCGCGGGTTCAAGGACGCCGGCAAGCTGCTGCAGATGGCCAAGGCGGTCTGGGACATGAAGCCCGCGCTGGTGCGCCGGCCGCTGTGCCAGTCGGTGCGCCTTGAAGGCGACGAGGTCGACCTCGGCCGGCTGCCGGTGCAGACCTGCTGGCCGGGCGACGTCGGCCCGCTGATCACCTGGGGCCTGGTCATCACCCGCGGCCCGCAAAGCGTGGCGCAGCCGCGGCTGCGCCAGAACCTGGGCATCTACCGCCAGCAGGTGATCGGCCGCCGCGAAGTCATCATGCGCTGGCTGGCACACCGCGGCGGCGCGCTCGACTTCCGCGACTTCGCGCGCGCCAACCCGGGCCAGCCGTTCCCGATCGCCGTCGCGCTGGGCGCCGACCCGGCCACCTTGCTCGGCGCGGTGACACCGGTGCCTGACAGCTTGTCCGAATACCAGGTCGCCGGCTTGCTGCGCGGCAGTCGCACCGAATTGGCGTACTGCGGTGTCGGCGAAGGCGGCTTGATGCTGCAGGTGCCGGCACGCGCCGAGATCGTGCTCGAAGGCCACATCCCGACCGCACCGGCCGGCTTCGAAGGCGAATCGGAACATGGCGTCAAGCTGCGCGAGCGCGGCGGCTACCTGCATGCTCTGGAAGGCCCGTTCGGCGATCACACCGGCTACTACAACGAGCAAGATTGGTTCCCGGTCTTTCGCATCGACCGGCTGACCCACCGGCCGGACCCGATCTACCACTCCACCTACACCGGCAAGCCGCCCGACGAGCCGGCAGTGCTGGGCGTGGCCTTGAACGAAGTCTTCGTGCCGATCCTGCAAAAGCAGTTTCCCGAGATCACCGACTTCTACCTGCCACCTGAAGGCTGCAGCTACCGGATGGCGGTGGTGTCCATCAAGAAGAGTTACGCCGGCCATGCCAAACGCGTGATGTTCGGCATCTGGAGCTTTCTGCGCCAGTTCATGTACACCAAGTTCATCGTCGTCACCGACGACGACGTCGACATCCGCGACTGGAAGGAAGTGATCTGGGCCATCACCACCCGCATGGACCCGGTGCGCGACACCACGCTGGTGGAAAACACCCCGATCGACTACCTCGACTTCGCCTCGCCGGTCAGCGGCCTGGGCGGCAAGATGGGGCTGGACGCGACCCACAAGTGGCCCGGCGAGACCAGCCGCGAGTGGGGCCGCACGATCCGCATGGATGCCGACGTCGAAGCGCGCGTCGAAGCGCTGGTGGCGCGGCTGCAGTCTCCGACTGGCGCGCAGGGTGGCTGAGCGCGGCAGCTTGCACGATCAGCCTGCTTGTCCTAAGCTAGGGGCGTCTCTGACGAGACAACCCAGATGGCGCAGTCTCTGCGCTTGAGGAGCCCCGGACCTTATTCCTCCGGAGCCCCACTGGAGGCTGAAGCCTCCCGCCCCTCCAACCGGGAACGGTCTGGAGGGGTTTCGCTTTCTGGGCCTGCATTTGGCTCTGCGTTTGGCTCTGCGTTTGGCGCCGCCTTTGGCGCTGCGGCTTGCAGGCGCACGCGCTGCCCAGCCAGCGCCACCACCTGGCCCGCACGCAGCTTGCAGCCGCGCCGCAGTTCCACCTGGCCGTCGACCTGGATCTTGCCCTCGCTCACCAGCACCTTGGCGGCGCCGCCGCTGGAGGCCAGGCCGGTGGCCTTGAGCAAGGCGTCGAGCGTGATGTACTCGCCGCGCAGTTCGAAGTGCTGTTCACGCATCAAGTCGTCTCCAGCGCGAACTCGCGCGCCAGCAAGGCATAGGAATGCCGGCGCACGGCCGGCTCATGGGCCCAGGTGTTGACCACCAGGTGGTCGAGCCCGAGCGCGGCGGCCAGCGCGCGCATCTTGCCGCCCACCTGTTCGACGCTGCCCACCAGCGCCGCGCCACGCATCGCCGTCAGCATCGGCAGCTCTTCGGCCGTGAATCCGCGCGCGGCGACGTCGTCAGGGCGCTGCAAAGGGCCGAGCCGGCCGCGCTGGCGGTCGATCTTCCAGCGATCGCGGCTCAGCGCCTGATGGCGCGCCTGGTCGTCGCTGTCAGCCGCCAGCGCCCAGACGCAGATCGTCGCCTGCGGCAGCGGGTGGCGCTCGCTGGGCCGATAAAGCTCGCGGTAGAGCGCCAGTGCCTCTTCGACGCCCTGGCCATCAGTGAAGAAATAGGCGAACGCATACGGCAGGCCCAGGTGGGCTGCCAGCTGGGCACCGTAATTCGAACTGCCCAGCATCCACAGTTCGGGCGCACGCTCGACGCCAGCGCCAGCAGGCGCCAGCGGGTGGGCGTGGATGCCTTGGTGGCGCTCGCCGCGCGTCCAGGCCTGCAAGTCCATCACCTGCTGCGGGAAGGCGTCGGCGGCGTGGCTGGCGTTCGGGTTCAGCGCCATCGCGGTGCGCATGTCGCCACCCGGCGCGCGGCCGACACCGAGGTCGACACGCCCGGGCGCCAGCGCGTCGATGGCGCGGAACTGCTCGCTGACCTTGAGGGCCGAATAGTGCGGCAGCATCACGCCCGCGCTGCCGATGCGGATGCGCTCGGTGCGCGCGGCGATCGCGGCCAACAGGATCTCGGGTGCACTGCCGACGATGCTGGGCAGGTTGTGGTGCTCGCTGACCCAGAAGCGCTCGTAGCCCAGCGCTTCGCAATGCGAGGCCAGCGCCAGCGTGTCGCGCAGTGCATGGTCCTCACCGCGCCCGGCGGTGGCCACCGATTGATCAAGCACCGACAGGCGGATCTTCATTGGACCGACCTTCGCACTGCGTGCTCCGGTATTCGCGCT
>JAUYAJ010000150.1 GCA_030693565.1 Rubrivivax sp. | reverse complement strand
TACGACCCCGATCAGCAGCGCGTCATTTACCAGCCGGTGACCATCGAGCCGCGTGTGATCACACCACGCATTGTCCGCGAAGAGAATTACGCGGACTCTGAAGGTTTCCGCAAGGGTTAGCATGGCCGAGATCAAAAATTACACCCTGAACTGTGGCTGCGGCCGGCCCCGATGGGGCCTTGACTTCGCTGGCGCGAAGTCAGCCTGCGCCGAAGTTCAGCGCGGCCTGTACCCTGGATCGATGATCGCCCATGGCTGAGATCAAGAACTACACGCTGAACTTTGGTCCTCAGCACCCGGCCGCGCACGGCGTGCTGCGGCTGGTGCTGGAACTCGACGGCGAAGTCATCCAGCGTGCCGACCCGCACATCGGCTTGCTGCACCGTGCGACCGAGAAGCTGGCCGAGACCAAGACCTTCATCCAGGCGCTGCCGTACATGGACCGTCTCGACTACGTGTCGATGATGTGCAACGAGCATGCGTACTGCCTGGCGATCGAGAAGCTGACCGGCGTCGAGGTGCCCGAGCGCGCGCAGTACATCCGCGTCATGTTCTCCGAGCTGACGCGGCTGCTCAACCACCTGCTCTGGCTGGGTGCGCACGGCATCGACTGCGGTGCGATGAACATCCTCATCTACTGCTTCCGCGAGCGCGAAGACATCCTCGACATGTACGAGGCCGTCTCCGGCGCGCGCATGCATGCGGCCTACTTCCGCCCGGGCGGCGTCTACCGCGACCTGCCGGACTCGATGCCGCAATACCGCGTCAGCCGGATCAAGAACGCCAAGGCCATCAAGGCACTGAACGAGAACCGCTCGGGCACGCTGCTCGACTTCATCGACGACTTCACGAAGCGCTTTCCGGCCAACGTCGACGACTACGAGAGCCTGCTCACCGACAACCGGATCTGGAAGCAGCGCACCGTCGGCGTCGGCGTCGTCACACCCGAGCGTGCGCTCAACCTCGGCTTCACCGGCCCGATGCTGCGCGGCTCCGGCATTGCCTGGGACTTGCGCAAGAAGCAGCCCTACGAGGTCTACGACCGGATGGACTTCGACATCCCGATCGGCACCCACGGCGACACCTACGACCGCTACCTGGTGCGCATCCAGGAGATGCGTGAGTCCAACCGCATCATCGAACAATGTGTGGCCTGGCTGCGCGCCAACCCCGGCCCGGTGATCGTGGACAACCACAAGGTCGCGCCGCCGTCCCGCGTGGGCATGAAGTCCAACATGGAAGAGCTGATCCACCACTTCAAGCTCTTCACCGAAGGCATGCACGTGCCCGAGGGCGAGGCCTATGCAGCGGTCGAACATCCGAAGGGCGAGTTCGGCATCTACCTGGTCAGCGACGGCGCCAACAAGCCCTACCGGCTGAAGATTCGGCCGCCCGGATTTGCCCACCTGGCCGCGCTCGACGAGATGGCGCGCGGCCACATGATCGCCGACGCCGTGGCCATCATCGGCACCATGGACATCGTGTTCGGCGAGATCGACAGATGACATTTCCAGACCCCATCCTCCAGCGCTTCGCCCGCGAAGTCGCCAAGTACCCCGCCGACCAGAAGGTCTCGGCTGTGATGGCCTGCCTGGCGATCGTGCAGCAGGCGCAAGGTCATGTCGCGGCTGCCGACGAGCAAGGCATTGCCGCCTACCTGGGCATGCCGGCGATCGCGGTGCACGAGGTCACGACCTTCTACAACATGTACAACCAGCAGCCGGTGGGCCATTACAAGCTCAACGTCTGCACCAACCTGCCGTGCCAGTTGCGCGACGGCGAGCACGCGCTGGCTCATGTCTGCAAGAAGCTCGGCGTCGAGCCTTACGGCACGACCGCCGACGGCGTCTTCACCGTCCAGCCCAGCGAATGCCTGGGCGCTTGCGCCGACGCGCCGGTGCTGCTGGTCAACGACCGCCAGATGCTCAGCTTCATGGACAACGCGCGCCTGGACGACCTCATCGACACCTTGCGCGACAGCGTCGCCCAGCCCGCGGAGCACGCGAAATGACGATGCCCGACCTGTCGCGCTTCCAGGCTCGCGGCCTGGAAACCTGCTTCCACGACCGCCACATCGGTGCCCAGATCTACGCCGGCCTGGACGGCAAGAACTGGCGCCTTGCCGACTACGTCGCCCGCGGCGGCTACAGCGCGCTGCGCAAGATCCTGGGCCAGGACGGCGGCGCCGGCATGATGCCCGACCAGGTCATCGCCGAGGTCAAGGCCAGTGCGCTGCGCGGCCGCGGCGGCGCGGGCTTTCCCACCGGGCTGAAGTGGAGCTTCATGCCGCGCCAGTTCCCGGGGCCCAAGTACCTGGTGTGCAATTCCGACGAAGGCGAGCCGGGCACTTGCAAGGACCGCGACATCCTGGCCTACAACCCGCACATCGTCATCGAAGGCATGTGCATCGCGGCCTACGCGATGGGCATCAAGGTCGGCTACAACTACATCCACGGCGAGATCTTCGAGGTCTACGAGCGCTTCGAGCAGGCGCTGGACGAAGCCCGCGCTGCCGGCTTTCTGGGCGACAACATCCTGGGCTCGGCGCACAGCTTCCAGCTCCACGCCTTCCACGGCTTCGGTGCCTACATCTGCGGCGAAGAAACCGCCTTGCTCGAGTCGCTCGAAGGCAAGAAGGGCCAGCCGCGCTTCAAGCCGCCGTTCCCGGCCAGCTTCGGCCTGTATGGCAAGCCGACGACGATCAACAACACCGAGACCTTTGCCGCGGTGCCGTGGATCATCAACAACGGCGGGCCGGCCTACCTGGCATGCGGCAAGCCGAACAACGGCGGCACCAAGATCTTCTCGGTCGTCGGCGATGTCAACCTGCCTGGCAACTTCGAAGTTCCGCTCGGCACCCCGTTTGCCAAGCTGCTTGAGCTGGCCGGCGGCGTGCGCAGCGGGCGCACGCTCAAGGCGGTGATCCCCGGCGGCTCGTCGGCGCCGGTGCTGCCGGCGGCGACGATGATGGACACCACGATGGATTACGACGCCATCGCCAAGGCCGGCTCGATGCTGGGTTCAGGCGCGGTGATCGTGATGGACGATTCGCGCTGCATGGTCAAGAGCCTGCTGCGGCTGAGCTACTTCTACCAGCACGAGAGCTGCGGCCAGTGCACGCCGTGCCGCGAAGGCACGGGCTGGCTGTGGCGCATGGTCGACCGCATCGAGCATGGCAAGGGCCGCGCCGAGGATCTCGACCGTCTGGACTCGGTGGCCGACAACATCAAGGGCCGCACCATCTGCGCGCTGGGCGACGCCGCGGCGATGCCGGTGCAAGGCATGCTCAAGCATTTCCGCGACGAATTTGCGTACCACGTCGAACACAAGACCTGCATGGTCCCGCAGTACGTCTGACCGGGGCCTGACCGACCATGATCGAAATCGAACTCGACGGCAAGAAGGTCAGCGTGGCTGAAGGCAGCACGGTGATGCATGCGGCCGACGTCGCCGGCACCTACATTCCGCACTTCTGCTATCACAAGAAGCTCAGCATCGCGGCCAACTGCCGCATGTGCCTGGTCGAGGTCGAAAAGGCGCCCAAGCCGATGCCGGCCTGCGCCACCCCGGCCACCCAAGGCATGATCGTGCGCACCAAGAGCGACAAGGCGATCAAGGCCCAGCAAGGGGTGATGGAGTTTCTGCTCATCAACCACCCGCTGGATTGCCCGATCTGCGACCAGGGCGGCGAATGCCAGCTGCAGGATCTGGCCGTCGGCTACGGCGCCTCGGCCTCGCGCTACGAAGAAGAGAAACGCGTCGTCTTCCACAAGGACGTCGGCCCGCTGATCTCGATGCAGGAGATGAGCCGCTGCATCCACTGCACGCGCTGCGTGCGCTTCGGTCAGGAAGTGGCCGGGGTGATGGAGCTGGGCATGATCCACCGCGGCGAACACGCCGAGATCACGGTGATGGCCGGCAGCACGATCGACTCCGAGTTGTCGGGCAACATGATCGACGTCTGCCCGGTCGGCGCGCTCACCAGCAAGCCGTTCCGATACAGCGCCCGCACCTGGGAGCTGTCGCGCCGCAAGAGCGTGAGCCCGCACGACGGCGTCGGCGCCAACCTCATCGTCCAGGTCAAGGCGAACAAGGTCTTGCGCGTGGTCCCGCTGGAGAACGAAGCCGTCAACGAATGCTGGATCGCCGACCGCGACCGCTTCAGCTACGAAGCCGTCAACAGCGACACCCGGCTGACGCAGCCGATGATCAAACAAGGCGGCCAGTGGCAGGCGGTCGACTGGAACACCGCGCTGGGCTATGTCGCCGACGGGCTCAAGCGCGTGCGCGACGAGTTCGGTGCCAGCGGCATCGGCGCCATTGGCAGCGCGCATTCCACCGCCGAAGAGCTGCACCTGCTGGCCAAGCTGATGCGCGGCCTGGGCAGCGACAACATCGACCACCGCAGCCGCCATGCCGATTTCAGCCACGCCGCGCCGGCCGGCCAGGCGCGCTGGCTGGGCACGTCGATCGCGTCGCTGTCGACGCTGGACCACGCGCTCGTCATTGGCGCCTTCCTGCGCAAGGACCAGCCGCTGCTGGCCGCCAGGCTGCGCCAGGCGGCGCGCCACGGCGCCCAGATCCATAGCCTGCATGCGCTGCATGACGACTGGCTGATCCCGTGCGCCACCGTGATGACGGCGGCGCCGTCGGCCTGGCTGCAGTCGCTGGCCGAGATCGCTGCGGCCATCGCCGCCGCGCAAGCCGTGGCTGCGCCGCTGCCGGCGCAGCCCGGTGCCGCGGCCCAGGCAATTGCCGGCTCTTTGCTCAGCGGTGAACGCAAAGCCGTGCTGCTGGGCAATGCCGCTGCGCAGCACCCGCAGGCCGCGCAGCTGCTGGCGCTGGCGCAGTGGATCGCCGAGCGCTGCGGCGCCAGCGTCGGCTATCTGGGCGAGGCCGCCAACACGGTCGGTGCCCAGCTGGTGGGCGCATTGCCGCAAGCCGCTGGCCTGAACGCAGGCCAGATGCTGGGCCAGCCGATGAAGGCGCTGCTGCTGCTCAACACCGAGCCGCTGCTCGACGCCGCCGATGGCGCCGCCGCGCAGGCGGCGCTGCAGGCCTCGGGCCTGGTGGTGGCGCTGACGTCGTTCAAGGACGCGGCAGTCGACAACGCCGACGTCTTGCTGCCGATCGCGCCTTTCACCGAAACCGGCGGCACCTTCGTCAATACCGAAGGGCGGGCGCAAAGTTTCCACGGCGTCGTCAAGCCGCTGGGCGAGGCCCGGCCGGCGTGGAAGGTGCTGCGCGTGCTGGGCAATCTGCTCGGCCTTGACGGCTTCGACCACGACAGCGTCGACGCCGTGCGCGCTGAAGCGCTGGGCGACCTGACGACGCTGGCGCAGCGTTTGAACAACCAGTGCACTGCCGCGCTCAGCGCTGACAGCGCTGCGGTCAGCGGTTTGCAACGCATCGCCGACGTGCCGATCTACGCCACCGACGCCTTGGTCCGCCGCGCCACCGCCTTGCAGCTCTCGGCCGATGCACGCCCGCCGCTGGCGAGCCTGCCGACGGCGCTGTGGCAACAGCTCGGCCTGCAAGCCGGTGCCAGCGTGCGCCTGCGCCAAGGCACGGGCTCGCTGGTGCTGACCGCGCGTGAAGACGCGACGCTGGCAGCGGCTACCGTGCGCGTGCCGGCCGGCCATGCGGCCACCGCGGCCCTGGGGCCGATGTTCGGGCCGATCGCGGTCGAGAAGGCTTGATCGAGACGACCATGTTCGACACCCTGCATCAATTCGGCAACGACATCCTCGGCCCCACGCTGTGGCTGGTGGTGTGGACGCTGATCAAGATCATCGCCGTCGTGCTGCCGCTGATGGGCTGCGTGGCCTACCTGACGCTGTGGGAGCGCAAGGCCATTGGCTGGACGCAGATCCGGCCCGGTCCGAACCGCGTTGGCCCGTTCGGCTTGCTCACGCCGATTGCCGACGCCGTCAAGCTGGTCTTCAAGGAGATCATCCGCCCGACCGCAGCCAACAAGCCGCTGTTCTTCCTCGGCCCGGTGATGACCATCATGCCGGCGCTGGCGGCCTGGGCGGTGATTCCCTTCGGCCCCGAAGTCGCGCTGGCCAACGTCAACGCCGGCTTGCTGTTCCTGATGGCGATCACCTCGCTCGAGGTCTACGGCGTCATCATCGCCGGCTGGGCCTCGAATTCGAAGTACGCTTTTCTGGGCGCATTGCGCGCCTCGGCGCAGATGGTCAGCTACGAGATCGCGATGGGCTTTTGCCTGGTCGTCGTGCTGATGGTCTCGGCGAGCATGAACCTGACCGACATCGTGCTCTCGCAAGGCCAGGGCATCTTCGCCGGCATGGGCGTGGGCGTGCTGTCGTGGAACTGGCTGCCGCTGCTGCCGATCTTCGTCGTCTTCTTCATCGCCGGCCTGGCGGAAACCAACCGCCACCCCTTCGACGTCGTCGAGGGTGAGTCCGAGATCGTCGCCGGCCACATGATCGAGTACTCGGGCATGTCGTTCGCGATGTTCTTCCTCGCCGAATACGCCAACATGATCCTGGTCTCGATGATGACCGTGATCCTGTTCCTGGGCGGCTGGCTGCCGCCATTCGAGGCGCTGAGCTTCATCCCCGGCTGGATCTGGCTGGCGATCAAGGTCTTCGTCGTTGTGACGATGTTCCTGTGGGTGCGCGCGACCTTCCCGCGCTACCGCTATGACCAGATCATGCGCTTGGGCTGGAAGATCTTCATCCCGGTCACGCTGGTGTGGCTGGTCGTCGTCGGCCTGTGGATGCAGTCGCCGCTGAGCATCTGGAAGTGAAAGAGGCCCGCACCGTGTCCACGCTCGTCGCCGTCAAGGATCTGCTGTCCAGCTTCATGCTGATCGAGCTCTTCAAGGGGCTGATGATCACCGGCCGCCATTTCTTCTCGCGCAACATCACCGTGCAGTTCCCGGAAGAGAAGACGCCGCTGTCGCCGCGCTTTCGCGGCCTGCACGCGCTGCGCCGCTACGACAACGGCGAAGAGCGCTGCATCGCCTGCAAGCTCTGCGAGGCGGTCTGCCCGGCGATGGCCATCACCATCGAGTCCGAGGTGCGCACCGACGGCAGCCGGCGCACGACGCGCTACGACATCGACCTCACCAAGTGCATCTTCTGCGGCTTCTGCGAAGAAAGCTGTCCGGTCGACTCGATCGTCGAGACCCACATCCTCGAGTACCACGGCGAAAAGCGTGGCGACCTCTATTTCACCAAGGACATGCTGCTCGCCGTGGGTGACCGCTACGAGCACGAGATCGCCGCCAACCGGGAGGCCGACGCACGCTACCGCTGATTCCGGCCTTGGCGCCACTGGCGCCGCGCAGGTCCGTGCGACACGACAACATGAACACGATCACCGTCCTCTTCTACGTCTTCTCGGCCGTGCTGCTGCTGGCTGCGCTGCGCGTCATCACCGCCCGCAGCACGGTGCATGCCGCGCTGTTCCTGGTGCTGGCCTTCTTCAGCGCGGCGTGCATCTGGATGCTGCTGCGCGCCGAGTTCCTGGCCATTGCACTGGTGCTGGTCTACGTCGGCGCCGTCATGGTGCTGTTCCTCTTTGTCGTCATGATGCTCGACATCAACACCGACAGCCTGCGCCAGAACTTCTGGAAGCATGTGCCGATGGCCGGCCTGGTGGGCGCGGTGATCGCGCTCGAGATGTCGCTGGTGCTGATGGGCGGCTTTCGTGTCACCGACGCGCCGATGGCCGATGCCGCGGCCTTGAAGATGGGCAACACCAAGCTGCTGGGCATCGAGATCTACACCAAGTACCTGTACCCGCTGCAAGTGGCGGCGGTGCTGCTGCTGGTGGCCATCATCGCGGCGATCGCGCTGACGCTGCGCCAGCGCAAGGACAGCCGCCAAATGAACCCCGGCGAGCAGGTCAAGGCCAAGAAGGCCGACCGCCTGCGCATCATCAAGATGGCGCCAGTGGTCGACAAGCCCGCAGCCGGGGAGGGCCAGTCATGAGCGCCATGGGCAGCATCACGCTGGGGCATTACCTGTCGCTGGGCGGCATCCTGTTCGCGATCTCGGTGGTCGGCATCTTTCTCAACCGGCGCAACCTGATCGTGCTGCTGATGGCGAGCGAACTGATGCTGCTGGCGGTGAACCTGAACTTCATCGCTTTCTCGCATTACCTGGGCGACATGGCGGGCCAGGTGTTCGTCTTCTTCATCCTCACCGTGGCGGCGGCCGAGTCGGCCATCGGCCTGGCGATCTTGGTCGTGCTGTTCCGCAACCGCGCATCGATCGACGTCGAGGAACTCGACGAGCTGAAGGGCTGAGATGGCAGCGTCAATTTCGCAGAACCTCCTGCTCACCGTTGCGCTGGCGCCGCTGGCCGGCGCGCTCATTGCCGGCCTGGCCGGCAAATACGTCGGCCGCCGCGGCGCCCATGCGGTCACCATCCTGGGCGTGCTGATCGCCTTCATCGGC
>JAUYAJ010000149.1 GCA_030693565.1 Rubrivivax sp. | reverse complement strand
CGGCGTAGTTGAAATCGTCGCCGGTGTACATGCGCACGCCCGGCGGCAGGCGCCGGCGCATCGCGATTTCCTTGTCCTTGTCGAGCAACGAGATCTTGATGCCGTCGACCTTGCTGGCATGGGCGTTGATGACGGCCAGCGCGGTGTCCATCGCGCGGTCCGGGTCGTCGCTGCCCCAGTAGCCTTTGAGCGCCGGGTCGAACATGTCGCCCAGCCAGTGCAGCACCACTGGCTCGCGCGCCTGGCTCAGCACGCGGTCGTAGACGCGCTCGTAGTCGGCCGGGCTCCTGGCCACCCGGGCCAGCGCCCGGCTGGCCATGACGATGAGCTTGCCACCGAGTCTTTCGATCGCCGCCATCTGCTCCTCATAAGCGCGGATGACGTCGTCGACCGAGCGCACCGCCTCGACCGCCAGCTGGTCGGTGCCGCAGCCGCTGGCCAGCAAGGCGCCGGGCATGTCGCGCGCGGCGTCGATCGAGCGCCCGATCAGTTCCAGCGAGGTCGGCCAGTCCAGCCCCATGCCGCGCTGCGCGGTGTCCATCGCCTCGGCCACGCCCAGGCCCAGGCTCCAGAGGTGGCGGCGGTAGGCGATCGTGGCGTCCCAGTCGACGGCGCATTGCAGCCAGGGGTCGACAGCGGCGCGTGCATCGGCCACCACATGGGCGGCCGAATAAGCGATGCGGTTGAAGGCCGTGCCGGGTGCGGCGGGCGTGAAGTCGCCCGGGCCGCGCAGCGTATAGGGCTGTAGGCTGCCGTCGGCGGCGGGCAGGACGATCTTCATGCCGGCTCCGCGATCTTCAGTGCCGGCACGTCGATCCAGCGCCGCTCTTTCCAGCTCTGCAGCGCGGCCTCGACCAGTTGCACGCCTTTCGCGCCTTCGGGCAACGTCCAGCGGTAAGGCGCGTCTTCGACGATGTGGCGGATGAAAGCTTCCCATTGGATCTTGAAGCCGTTGTCGTAGCTCTGCGAGTCCGGCACTTCCTGCCATTGCTCGAAGAAAGGCATGCCTTGCTTGACGTCGGGGTTCCAGACCGGGCGCGGCGTGGTCACGCGCGACTGCGCGCGGCAGTCGCTCAGGCCGGCAACCGCCGAGCCATGGGTGCCGTCGACGTGGAAGGTGACGAGGTCGTCGCGCCGCACCCGCGTCGTCCACGAGCTGTTCACCTGCGCGATGACCTTCTCGCCCTGGTGGCCCTTGAGCTCCAGCGTGGCGTAGGAGGCGTCGTCGGCGCTGGCCACATAAGGTTGGCCGGCTTCGTCCCAGCGCTGCGGGATGTGGGTGGCGCCCAGGCAGCTGATTGACTGCACCTCGCCGAACAGGTTGTCCAGCACGTAGCGCCAGTGGCACATCATGTCCAGGATGATGCCGCCGCCGTCTTCGCTGCGGTAGTTCCAGCTCGGGCGCTGGATCGGCTGCAGGTCGCCTTCGAAGACCCAGTAGCCGAACTCGATGCGCACGCTCAGCATGCGGCCGAAGAAGCCGGCGCGGCGCAACATGTCGAGCTTGCGCAGCCCGGGCAGGAAGAGCTTGTCCTGCACCGCGCCATGCTTGAGTCCCGAGGCCTGGGCTTGCTCGGCAATGGCCACGGCCTCGCCCAGGTTGGTGGCGATGGGCTTTTCGCAGTACACATGTTTGCCCGCGCGCAGCGCCTGCGCCAGCAGGGTCGGGCGCATCTGCGTCGTGCCGGCGTCGAAGAACACCGTGTCGTCGGGCTTGGCCAAAGCCGCCGTCAGGTCCGTGCCCCAGCGCTCGATGCCGTGGGCGCGCGCCAGCGCGGCGATCTTGTCGGCGTTGCGGCCGATCAGGATCGGGTCGGGCATGACCTTGTCGCCGTTGCCCAGTGTCACGCCGCCTTGCTGGCGGATGGCGACGATGGAGCGGATCAGGTGCTGGTTCATGCCCATGCGGCCGGTCACGCCGTGCATGATCAGACCGAGTCGTTGTGTGCTCATGGTGTTGCTCTCTTCAGTTCATCGGGGTGAGGTCTGCCCACAGCGGCTCGGCGCCATGGGCGAAGCCGGGGCCGTGCAGGCTCGTGAGGTCGAGTTGGCCACCCGCCACGCGCAAGTGCACGCGGCCGCCGGCGCTGTCGTAAAGGCCAGGGTGGGCGCTGGCGAAGGCCTGGGCTTCGGCGGCCGGCGCGCTGCCGAAGCCGTCGACGTAATGGTGGCCGTTGCGTTCGATGTCGGCCACGCCCAGGCTGGCGGCCAGCAGCGTGTCTTGCTGCACCGCCAGGCCGGCCTGGCAGGTCAGGTCTTCGCCCGACAACAACAGGCCAGGCTGGCCGTGCAGCCGGGCGGCGTTGCGCAGCGAGCGGTAAATGCCTTTGCAGGCTTTGCTGGAGATGCCGCGGTAGCCCAGCGCCAGGCCTTCGTCGAGCGCCTCGTCGTGGTCGTCGGACTCGTCCAGGATCACCGGCACGTCGATGCCCAGGCCGTGGATCGGCGTGCGCAGCGTGATCGCACGCGCCAGCGGCTGCTCCAGCAGCGCGGTGCGGCGGTGCAGTTCGGCCAGTCCCGGTTCGGCGCGCAGCCGGCGCCAGAAGTCGGCCAGCGCCGGCGCGTCGGCAAACGACTCGTTGCCGTCGAGCGTGGCGCGGTAGTCGCCCGCGCCTTGCAGCACGGCGGCGATGCGCGCCAGCCGCGCCAGGTCGTCGTCGGTGCGGCCGCACAGTTTGAGCTTGAAGCGGCGCAGGCCGTAGCGGTCGATGGCGCCTGCCAGCGTCGCCGGCAAGCCGTCGCCAGGGTCGGTGCCGGGGTCGCTCTCGGTCAGGCGGTCGGCCAGGCCGACGGTGTGGCGCAGCCAGACGCTTGTCGGCCGCTGCAGGCCGGCGCGCGCCGAATGCGGGTCACCGAGCACGCCGGCAACAACGCCGTCGCACCACGACAAACCGGCGGCCTGCAAGGCGGCGTCGGCGACCGCCTTGTCGAGCAAGGCGGGGCCGAACTGGGCCGCCAGCCGCGGCAGTCCGCGCGACTGCGCCATTGCCGTTGCGGTCTCACCGGCGTCTTGCGCCAGCAGCCAGGGGCTGCCGCGGCCGCCGAGCAAGGCGTCGCGGGCGCAGCGCAAGGCTTCGCGCAGCTGCTCGAAGTTCTGTTCGTGGCTCAGGTCTGGCGACTTGTCGAACCACTTGGGCACCATCAGTTCGGCGGCGGCGCCGATCAGCGTGCGCCCGCCGATCTCGGCCGTCAGCCGCACAAACGCCTGCGGGCAATGGGTGACGGTGGCGGCGCCAAAGCGGAACGGCAGCCGCAGCACGACCGCGCGCTCGAAGAGTTCGACGCGGCGGATCTGCACCGTCATGGCCGCTGTCATCGCAAGCCCTCAAGCGCGCCGCGCACATGGCCGACGCTGTAGGCGGCGCAGCTGTCGGCGTCGGGGAAATAGTCGAAGGGCTCGATCGCCAGCCAGCCGCGGTAGCCCAGCTCGGCCAGCGCCTGCAGCGCCGGGCGCACGGGGGTGTCGCCCTGGCCCGGGCCGCGGCGGTTGCGGTCGTTCAGCTGCACATGGGCGATGTGGCCGCTGGGCAGCCAGCGGCGCAGCAAGGTGGCGGCGTCGTCACGCTCGGTGAGCGCGGCCGCGCTGAGGTCGAGCATGGTGCGCAAAGCCGGCGAGCCGATGCAGTCGACCAGCGCCGCGGCCTGGGCCACGGTGTTGATCAGCGGCGTCTCCATCGGCGCCAGCGGCTCGATGCAATAGGTGACGCCGGCGGCGGCTGCGGCCTCGGCCAGCTGGGTCCAGCCGTCGGTGCAGCGGGCCAGCGCATCGGCCAGGCTTTGACCCGGCTGCGGCGAGCGCTGGCGCGGCGAGCCATGGACCAGCACCTGGGCGCCGCAGGCAGCGGCAAAGCCGATCAAGCGGCGCAGCAAGGCCACCGTGCGGGCGTGCAGCGCTGGGTCGGGGCTGGCCAGCGACAAGCCTTCGGGCTGGACCAGCAGCCAGTGCAGGCTGGAAATTGCGATGCCGTGCGACGCGGCGCTGGCGCGCAAGCGGCCGGCGGCAGCGTCGTCCCAGTCGGCGGCGCTGGCGCCCACCGTGAACGGCGCCAGCTCGAGCCCGGCGCAGCCGAGCGCCGCGGCGCGCTCGCACTGGCCGGCGAACGGCAGGTGGCGCAGCACTTCGTTGCACAAGGCGATCTTCATGGCAGGCTGCGCTGGCGCCGCAGCGCCAGCAGTTTCCAGGTCACGATGGAGACGATCAGCAGCGCCAGTGTGCCGGCGATCGGGCGTGTGAAGAAGGGCGTCAGGTCGCCGTCGGACAGCACCAGCGCGCGGCGCAGGTTCTTCTCCAGCAGGTCGCCGAGCACGATGCCCAGCACCAGCGGCGCGGCCGGGTAGCCGTAGTGGCGCAGCCCAAAGCCGATCAGCCCGAAGGCCAGCATCACGTAGACGTCGAACAAGCGGCCGGCGAGGGCAAAGCTGCCAACCGCGCAGAGCACGAAGATGATGGGCACGATCAGGTGCTGGGGCACCCGCAGCACCATCACCAGCAGCCGCGTCAGCGTCAGCCCGTAGATCAGGATGCCCAGGGTGGCGAACATCATCATCGCCACCACGTCGTAGATGAAGCCGGGGTTCTCGATCATGATCATCGGGCCCGGGCGCACGCCGTGGATGATCATGGCCGCCATCAGCACCGCGGCCGGCGCCGAGCCCGGCACGGCCAGCGTCAGCACCGGAATCATCGCTCCGGGCACGCAGGCGTTGTCACCGGTCTCGGCCGCCATCAGGCCTTCGACCGAGCCTTTGCCGAACAGCTCGGGCTCGGCGCTGGCGCGCTTGGCGGCGGCGTAGGACGACCATGCAGCGACGTCTTCGCCAACCCCGGGGACGACGCCGACGCCGGTGCCGATCAGGCCCGAGCGGATGATGGTGCGCCAGTATTTGCGGATGTCGGCCAGCCGCGGCAGCACGGTGTCGAAGGGGCTGATGTGGACGGGCGGACGGCGCTGGCGCATCGCCGTCAGCAACTCGGCAAAGCCGAAGGCGCCGACCAGCGCCGGCACCAGCTGGATGCCGCCGGCGAGGTCGCGCACGCCGAAGGCGAAGCGCTCGTAGGCGAACTGCGACTCCTGGCCGATGGTGGCGACGAAGAGCCCGGCAACGCCGGCGATCCAGCCTTTGAGCGGGTCGTCACCGGTCAAGGTGCCGGCGATGATGACGCCGAACAGCGCCAGCCAGAAGAACTCGTAGGCGCCGAACTTCAGCGCCAACCCGCCGAGCAGCGGCGTGAACGCCGCCAGCATCAGCATGCCGATCAGCGTGCCCAGCACCGAGCCGGTGGTGGCAATGCCCATGGCGCGCCCGGCCAGGCCCTGGCGCGCCAGCGCGAAGCCGTCCAGACACGAAGCCGCCGACGCCGGGGTGCCGGGGATGTTGAGCAGGATCGCCGAGCGCGAGCCGCCATAGATGGCGCCGACATAGGTGCAGACAAGGATCAGCAGCGCCTCGTCGGCCGGCAGCTTGATGGTCAGCGTCGTCATCAGCGCCAGCCCCATGGTGGCGGTCAGGCCTGGCAGGGCGCCGATCACCACCCCCACCAGCGACGACAGCAAGGCGTAGCCGATGACGGTCGGGGTCGAGAAATGGGCGATCGAATGGCCGAAGGCCAGCAAGCCGTCGAACATGCTCAGGGCAGACGGACGAGGAAGATCCGCTCGAACACACCGACCACCAGCAGCGTCGTCAGCGCGCCGGCCAGCAGCGCCACGCCCCAGCGCCGCGCCGGCGACACTGAACCGGCATAGATCGCGGTGAACAAGGTGACGAAGAGCGCGGTGGCGGGGGCGAAGGGCACGCGCCCGATCAGGCCGGCGGCGTAGACCAGGCTCAGCACCAGCATGCCGGCGATGCGGCCATTGAGCAGCGGCCCGGGGCCGGGCGCCGAGCGTCCGCGGGCGCGCCAGCCGCGCCAGGCCAGCAAGCCGCCGAGCAGCATCAGCGCGATGCCAAGCAGGCCGGGCACCAGGCCAGGCGCGGTGTACAGCGAGCCGCCCATGGCCTCGAAGCGGTCCATGCGCCAGCTGGCGACCAGGATCAACGCGCCCAGCGCAATCCAGCCCAGGCCGCCGCGCCGGTCGGCACGGGCGGCGTCAGCGCCTTTGCTCATTGCCTGCGGTCAAGGCTTGGGGATGCCGACGGTGTCGGGCGACACCTTGGCCTTGCCGGCGGCCTGCTGGGTCCAGGCATAGGCCTGGATGGCGGGGAAGACGGCGGTCTGGGCGGCGTCGCCGGCGGCGGGCGCGAACATCGCGCCGCGGCCCTGGGCGTACTTCTTCAGCGCCTCGTTGTTGGCCATCGAGGTTGCCCAGATCTTGTCCAATGTGGCCGTCACCTCGGCCGGCACGCCGCGCGGCACGAAGATGCCGAAGTAGTTGATCGGGTCCTTGAAGCCGGGAATGAACTGCGACAGCGGCGGCACGGTGCCAAAGCCTTCGATCTCCAGCGCCTTGTCGCCCACCACCGCCAGTGGGCGGATGCGCTTGGCGCGGATCATCTCGGTCTGTTCGGCGGCCAGCTGGGTCGTGACCTGGGTCTCGCCGGCCACGGTGGACACCACCGCCGGGTTGCCGCCGTCGTAGGTGACATGCTTGTAGGTCACGCCGGCGGCGCGGGCGATCGCCTCGATGGCAGCGTGGCCGCTGGAGTTGACGCCGGCGGTGGCCACCGCCACCGCGCCTGGCCTGGCCTTCATGGCCGCCAGCAGCTCGGTCATGGTCTTGTAGGGCGCGTCGGCGTTGACGCCGACGACGGCGATGTGGGCGACGTTGAGGTACAGGTGCCAGTCCTTGACGCCGGTGTCGCCCATGCCCATCACCTTGTAGGTGCCCAGGTCCTTGGCGGCGCCGGCGGCCCAGGTGTAGCCGTCCTTGGGGGCTTCGAAGGCGTTCTTCGTTCCCACCGAACCCGAAGCGCCGGGCTGGTTGAGGATCACCACCTTCTGGTTCAAGGCTTTTTCCAGCTCGGCCGCGGTGACCCGGGTCACCTGGTCGGTCGAGCCGCCGGCGGCCCAGGGCACGATGATGGTGATGGGCTTGGCGGGCTGCCACTGCGCTTGTGCGGCGCTGGCCAGAAGGAGCAGGGCGCTGGCGCCGAGCCGGGCGCCGAAAGGAAGGCTGTGCATCGCGGGTCTCCTGTGTGAATTCACCAGACGTTGAATTGTGAAAACCCAGGCGGCTGTTGTCAACCGCGGCGCCGGATCACGCCCTCAGGACATACCCGAGGATGACGTCGCAGATGTGCGACAGCCGCTCGTGGCGGGCCTTGGGGGCCGTCAGGTCGCGGCCGAAGATCGCCGACAGCGTGTGCCGGTTCGAGAGGTAGAAGTAGGCCAGCCCCGCGATCGAGATGTAGAGCTGCATCGGGTCGATGCCCCCGCGCAGGCTGCCGTCCTGGCGACCGCGCTCGAGGATCTCGCCCAGGGTGCGGATCAGTGGCGAGTTCATCTCGCGCACGCGGTCGGAGTCGCCCAGATGGCGGGCCAGGTGCAGGTTCTCGCTGTTCAGCAGCGACAGGAACTCCGGATGCTCGAGGTAGTAGTTCCAGGTGAATTCGGTCAGGCGGCGGATCGCGTCGGCCGGCGCCAGGTCGGTCAGGTGGAGCTGCTTTTCGGCCTCGCGGATGTTGCGGTAGGTGTCTTCGAGCACGGCCAGGAAGAGCGCGTCCTTGCTTTCGAAGTAGTAGTAGATCAGCCGCTTGTTGAGCTCGGCGCGCTCGGCGATGCGTTCGACACGCGCGCCGCCCAGGCCGTGGCGGGCGAACTCGTCGCGCGCCGCGACCAGGATGGCGTCGCGCGAGCGCTCGGCGTCACGCGCTCGGGGGCTGGCAGGCGGCTCGATCATGTCAGTCATGGTGGGAAAGTTAACCGTTTGGGGAATTGTGTGCAAGGACGCTGATGTTCCAGCTAGGGATAATGCCGTCGTTGCCCCACTGCCTGGAAACTCCCGATGACACCACGCCCCGCCGGCCATGCCCTCGTTGAAGCCCTGATCGCCCAAGGTGTCGACACCGTCTTCGGCGTGCCAGGCGAGAGTTACCTAGCGGTGCTGGACGGTTTCTACGAACACCGCGAGCAGATCCGTTTCATCGCCTGCCGGCAGGAGGGCGGGGCGGCCAACATGGCCGAGGCCCAGGGCAAGCTCAGCGGCCGGCCCGGCATCTGCTTCGTCACCCGTGGCCCCGGCGCCACCAACGCCAGCATCGGCCTGCACACGGCGTTCCAGGATTCGACGCCGATGGTGCTCTTCATCGGCCAGGTCGCCAGCGACCAGCGCGATCGTGAAGCGTTCCAGGAAGTGGACTACCGGCAGATGTTCGGCCCTGGCACGCTGGGCATGGCCAAGTGGGTTGGCGAGGTGCAGAGTGCCGAGCGCCTGCCCGAATACGTGGCGCGCGCCTTCCACACCGCGATGCAAGGCCGGCCCGGCCCGGTGGTGTTGTCGCTGCCCGAGGACATGCTGACCGAGATGATCACTGCGCCAGTGCTGCCGTGCGCGACCCCGGCCCAGGCCTGGCCGGCGCCCGACGCGCTGGCCCAGGCCAGGTGCATGCTGGCCGAGGCAAAGCGGCCGCTGGTGATTGCCGGGGGCAGCGGCTGGAACGCGGAATCGGTGGCGGCGCTGCAGCGTTTTGCCGAGAACTGGCAGCTGCCGGTGGGTTGCGGCTTTCGCTTCCAGGACACCTTCGACAACCGCCACCTGCTCTATGCCGGCGATGTCGGCATCGGCATCAACCCGGCGCTGGCCCAGCGTGTGCGCGACGCCGACCTGATCCTGGCCGTCGGCCTGCGGCTGGGCGAGATGACCACCGGTGGCTACACCTTGCTCAAGCCGCCGCGGCCGCAGCAGCGGCTGATCCACATGCACGCTGGCGCCGAGGAGCTGGGCCGGGTCTTTGCCGCCGACTTGATGCTGCAGTCGGCGATGGGCTGCGCCGGGGCGGCGCTGGAGTCGATGGCCGCGCCGGCCACCGTGCCCTGGACTGCCTGGGCCGAGAGCGCACGCGCCGACTACCTGGCGAACCAGGTCGCACCGGCGGTCGAGCCGATGGACATGGCCGTGGTCGTCAAGACCATCCAGCGGCTGGCGCCGGCCGACACCGTCTACACCAACGGAGCCGGCAATTTCAGCGGCTGGCTGCATCGCTACGTCCAGTACGCCGGCCTGCAACACCATGGCCGCACGCAGCTGGCCTGCACCTCGGGCGCGATGGGTTATGGCCTGCCGGCGGCGGTGGCAGCGGCGCTGCTGCATCCGCAGCGCACGGTGGTCAACATCGCCGGTGACGGCGACTTCCTGATGACCGGTCAGGAACTGGCCACAGCCACCGGCTATGGCGCCAAGAAGCTCATCTGCGTCGTCGTCGACAACGGCAGCTACGGCACCATCCGCATGCACCAGGAACGCGACTACCCGGGCCGCGTCAGCGGCAGCGACCTCTTCAACCCGGACTTCGCTGCGCTGGCGCTGGCCTATGGCTGGCAGGCCGAACGCATCGACCGCACGGCCGACTTCGAGCCGGCCTTCCAGCGCGCCCTGGCCGCCGGCGTGCCCACGCTGCTGCACCTCAAGCTCGACACCGACGTCAGCACCACACGCACCACGCTGACGGCGCTGCGCGCGGCGGCGCTGAAAAAGGCCTAGGAGTGTGGGCGGCAGACGGCGATGCCCGCGTTGGGCCTGCCAGGGGGCGGGTGCAAGGCGCGCCGCGCAGCCCGGGCTGGCCGCCCGGGCAAGCGACGCAACGCCGCAGGCGCCCCCTGGCGGGCCCAACCCGAAGGGCCGGGGCGATTCGCGCCGCCGAGCCGCGTTGCCGGCTCGTTGTGGGGGCCGACCACACGCCTGGCCGACGCCTCGCTCGTCAGCGCGACTCGCCCCGGCGCGGGCGTCGCCTTCTGCCGCCCACGCTCCTAGCCGGCCTGGTTCGTCGGCACGGTGGGCGCGGACGTCAACGGGCGGTTGAAGCTGCTGGCCAAGGCTGGTGACCCTGCGCTGGTGAGCGTGGTGTGCGAATCCGGCCCCACGGGTTATGGCCTGCGCCGCCAGTCGTGCCGGCGCGGCCATCGAAGCCCGATCGTGGCGCCATCGTTGATCCCGCGACGTGCCGGCGAACGCATCAAGAACGATCGCCGCGACGGCCCGCGGCTGGCCGGGCTGTCGCGCGCCGGCGAGCTCAAGGCCATCTGGGTCCCGGACGAGGCGCACGAGGCGATGCGCAACCTGTGGCGAGCGCGCGAGGATGCAGTGGGCCTGCGGCTGAAGGCGCGCCAGCCGCTTCAGGCATTCCTACTGCGCCATGGTCGTCGCCATCCCGGCAAGACGAACTGGACCAAGAGCCACGAGCGCTGGATCGCCGAGCAGCGCTTCGAGCACGACGGTGACCGCATCGCGCTGGCCGAGTACCCACTGGCTGCGCAAGCCGCCGAGCAACGCGTGCACAGGCTGATGACGGCGCAGGCCGAGGCAGCCAAAGGCTGGCGCTTCGAACCCGTCGTGGCGGCGCTGCGCGCCTTGCGCGGCATCGACACGGGGTGTGCCATCGGGCTGATCACCGAGATCGGCGACATCAGCCGCTTTGGCACCGCGCGCCAGTGGATGGCCTACCTCGGGCTGGTCCCGTCGGAACACTCCAGCGGCAACCGCGTTCGCCGCGGCTCGATCACCAAGACCGGCAATGCCCACGCCAGGCGGCTGCTGACCGAGGCGGCCTGGAGCTTGCCTGACGGATCGATGCACGGTGGTAGCCCACCCACGGATACCAGTCGGATCCATCGTCGCGGCAGCGGACTTGTGTCGCATCACCCCAGGCCACCTGGCCACAAGGCAAAGGCAGACCGACAACCCCACCGCTATCCGCGCCCCAGGGGCGGGGCAGTCGTCACCGCCGGACGGGCTCGGGGGCCAGGCGCGCAAAGCCCGGCGAAGCGAACCCTGGACCCGACCCGATTCACCCGAAGGCAAAAGTCAGATTGCCGAGACCAAGGCCTCTTGTCGCTCGCGCTTTGCTTCACCCACCGGGTGAGTCTGCCAAGTCTCCCCATCACCGCGCCTGTGTTGGCTTCCCGAAGGTTCGCGGCCGATCAACGGCGGTTGCCAGGGTCAGTCATTCGTTGCCGCCGCGCGCGGGTCGACCTCGAGTGCCCTCACCGGGGCACGCAGCCACCACAGCATCCCCAGCGCCGGCGCCGCCAGCACGGTGCTGACGATGAAGAAGCTGGGCCAGCCAATGCTTTCGGCCAGTACGCCGGCCAGCGGCCCGACCCAGACCCGGCCCACCGAAGCAAAAGCCGACAGCAGCGCGAACTGGGTGGCGGTGAAGCGCTGGTTGCACAGCCCCATCAGGAAGGCGACGAAGGCCGCCGTGCCCATGCCGCCGGACAGGTTCTCGAACGCAATCACCATCAGCAGGCCGCCGTCGACCGGCGTGGCCTGCGCCAGCTGGATGAAGCCCCAGTCGAACGCCGGCAGTGTCAGCCCGGGCAGCACGTCACGGCCGTTCACCGCCAGCCACCAGAAACCCAGGTTGCTGAACATCTGCAGCAGCCCGAACAGCATCAGCGCGCGCCACAGGCCGATTTTCAGCATCAGCAAACCACCGATCAGCGCGCCGCCGATCGTCAGCCACAAGCCGATCAGCTTGTTGACGACACCGACCTCGGCCGAGCTGTAGGCCATGCTCTTGAGCAGGAACGGCGTCATCAGCGAACCGGCGAAGGCATCGCCCAGCTTGTAGAGCACGATGAAGAGCAAGAAGGCGGCGGCGCCGCTCTGGCCGAAGTAGTCGCGCAAGCCACCGAGCAGGGTCTCGAACCGCGCCCGCCGCGCCGCCCAGGCCGCCAGCGGCAGCGTGAAAGCGATGCCCAGCATCAGCGCCAGCAAGTCGACCCAGCGCTTTTGCAGCGTCGGCGCCAGGCTGCTGCCTTCGAGCAGCGGGCCGAGCAACGCTTTGGCGATCGGCGGCCCGAAGCGGTCGCTGACCAGGTAGCCCAGCGCCACCGCGGCGAGCACGGCGGCAAAGCCGATCAAGTCGTTGCGCGCCACCGTCAGCTGACGCTCGACAACGGCCAGCCGCGGCAGCGCCAGCGCCGACAACACCGCGGCGCCGGCCATCACCGCGGCCATGAAGCGGTAGACCTCGGGCCAGGTCCAGCCGTGGCCGGACGCCGCATTGGCAGGGTCGGTCCAGATCAGCGCGATGCCGCCCGACAGGATCATCGCCAGCCGGTAGCCCATGACGTTGAGCGAAGCACCCAGTCCGCGCTCAGGCTTGGGCAGCAGGTCGGTGCGGTAGGCGTCGATCACCACGTCCTGCGACGCGGCGATGAAAGCCACCGCCACCGCAAGCAGCGCGAAGACCTGGATCGAGCCGCTGGGCGACACGCTGGCCAGCACCCAGAGCGCGCCCGCCAACGCGAGCTGGGTCACAACGAGCCAGCCGCGCCGCCGGCCCAGCCAGGGCGGGTCGAAGCGGTCCATCAGCGGCGCCCACAGGAACTTGAAGGTGTAGGGCAGGCCGACCAGGCTGAGGAAGCCGATGGTGGCGATGTCGACGCCGTCCAGCGTCAGCCAAGCCTGCATGGCCTGGCCGGTCAGCGCCAGCGGCAGGCCCGAGGCAAAGCCGAGCAAGGTGACGATGAAGGCGCGGTACAGCGTCGCCAGGCGTCGCGTGCGGCCGGCCACGGCGGCGCTGGGGGGCAAGGGCATCGGGCGATTCTAGAGAGCAGGCTCCGTGCCGCAGGCCGGCACCGCCCCCCGTTGCCGCGGCGGGCTTGAAATGTTCGCCCAAACCCCCAGCTGGCGACGATGGACACGAACCGCCTGCACCTCGGTTGCCCGCATTGCGGCGCCACCAACCGCGTCCCCAGCGAGCGCCTGGACGACGACCCCGTCTGCGGCCGCTGCGGCCAGCCATTGCTCGACGGCCGGCCGATCGAGCTTGGCGACGCCGACTTCGACGCCTTCGTCGGGGCCAGCCAGCGGCCGGTACTGGTCGACTTCTGGGCGCCCTGGTGCGGCCCGTGCCGCTCGATGGCGCCGGCTTTCGAGCAGGCCGGCCGCACGCTGAAAGGGCGCGCCCTGCTGGTCAAGGTGAACAGCGACGACAACCCCGGGCTGTCGCAGCGATTCG
>JAUYAJ010000145.1 GCA_030693565.1 Rubrivivax sp. | reverse complement strand
GCGCCGCATGGCGCACATCGCCACCACGCTGCGCCAGCTCGGCGCACTGGCCGGCACGCCGGGGCCGGCGCAGGTGCGTGCGCTGGCGCTGGAGGGCGAGGTGACGGCGCTGCGCGCGCGCTACGCCGGCCGCAGCGAGCTGCGGGTTTTCTATCAGATCTGGCACCGGCCGCTGCTCACCGTCAATGGCAGCCACCTGATCAGCGAGGCGCTGCAGCTGTGCGGCGCGAGCAACCTGTTCGCCGACCTCAAACCGCTGACACCCACGGTCAGTGAAGAGGCTGTGCTCGAGGCCGATCCCGACGCCATCGTCACCGGCAGCGTCGACCCGAGCGGTGGCGACAACCTCGAACTGTGGCGGCGCCTGAAGAGCCTGCGCGCCAGCCGCAACGGCGCCTTGCTGGTGGTGAACCCGGACACGCTGCACCGGCAGTCGGACCGTGTCGTCGACGGTGCGCGCGAGCTCTGCGACAAGCTCGACGCGGTGCGCAAGCAGCTGCCACGCTGACGGCACGCCGGCGCGTCTTTCCTCGGGTGCGCCCCAGGTGGCAAGGCGTGCGCGGCAGCCTATGCTGCGCCACCCCATGACTGGAGCCCTCATGAAATTCAGGTCCCTGCTGCTCGGTGCTGCGCTTGCCGCCACCGCCGCCATCGCCAGCGCCCAGGCGTTCCCCAGCAAACCGATCCGCATGGTGGTGACCTTCCCGCCCGGCGGTGCGCCCGACACCTTGGCGCGGCTTTTCGCCGACAAGGCCCAGCTCGGACAGGCGGTGGTGGTGGAGAACGTGCCCGGCGCCGGCGGCAACATCGGCGCCGACCGCGTCGCCAAGGCGCCGGCCGACGGCCACACGCTGGTGATGGGCACGGTGGGCACCCATTCGATCAACGGCGCGCTGTACAGCAAGATGCCTTACGACATGGTGAAGGACTTCGTGCCCATCGCCCATGTGGCTTCGGCGCCCAACCTGCTGGTGGTCACCAACAGCTTGCCGGTCAAGAACGTGGCCGAACTGATCGCCCACATGAAGGCCAACCCCGACAAGCTGAGTTTCGGCTCGCCGGGCATCGGCACCTCGGTCCATGTGTCGGGCGAGCTCTTCATGTCGCTGACCGGCACCAAGATGACCCATGTGCCTTACAAGGGCCGGCAGTTCGCCATCCCCGACCTCGTCGGTGGCCAGATCCAGCTGATGTTCGACAACATGCCCTCGGCGCTGCCTTTGGCCAAGGAAGGCAAGATCCGCGCGCTGGCGCAGACCACGGCAACACGCTCGTCCGCCGCCCCCGACGTGCCCACCGTCGGCGAGACCGTGCCCGGTTTCGAGGCCACGACCTGGTTCGCCGTCTTCGCCCCGGCCGGCACGCCGCGCGAGGTGGTGGCCAGGATCAACGCCGAGATGCAGCGTGTCTTCAAGCTGCCCGACGTCACCGACAAGCTCAAGAACCTGGGCCTGGAGACCTGGATCTCGACCCCGGAGGAACTGGCGCGCTTCCAGGCCGCCGAGATCGTCAAGTGGGCCAAGGTCGTCAAGGACTCGGGCGCCAAGGCCGATTGAAGAGCGGCGCCAGCCGCCACCGCCGGGTTAGCAAACAACCACGGGAGACAAGCACATGAAGACATGGATCACTGCCGCCATTGCCAGCGCCTGCGCCGCCAGCGCCTGGGCCTTTCCTGACAAACCCATCACCTTCGTGGTGCCCTTCGCGGCCGGCGGGCCGGCCGACAAGGTGGCGCGCGACCTGGCCGAGGTCATGCGCAAGGGCTTGAACAGCCAGACCATCGTGATCGAGAACGTTGCCGGCGCCGGCGGCACGCTGGGCGCTGCCAAGGTGGCCAAGGCGGCCGGCGACGGCTACATGCTGCTGGTGCACCACATCGGCATGGCGACCTCGCCGGCGCTGTACCGCACGCTGCCTTACAAGACGCTGGACGACTTCGAGTACCTGGGCATGATTGCCGAGGTGCCGATGACGCTGATCGGCCGCCCCAACCTGCCGGCCAACAATTTCCCCGAACTGGTCAAGTGGCTCGAGGCCAACAGGGGCAAGATCAACTTGGCCAATGCCGGGCTGGGCGCAGCGTCGCACCTGTGCGGCCTGCTGCTGCAGCAAAGCCTGAAGATCGAGATGACGACCGTGCCCTACAAAGGCACGGCGCCGGCGCTGACCGACTTGCTCGGCGGCCAGGTCGACTTGCTGTGCGACCAGACGACCAACACCAGTGGCCAGATCGAGGCGGGCAAGGTCAAGGCCTATGCGGTGACGACGATGAAGCCGCTGACGACGCCGGTGCTGGCCAGGCTGCCGACGCTGGACTCGCAAGGTCTCAAGGGCTTCAACGTTGCCATCTGGTACGGGCTGTACGCCCCCAGAGGCACGCCCAAGGCGGTTCAGGACCTGCTCAACACAGCGCTGCGCAGCGGCCTGAAAGACGCCGACTTCATCCGCCGCCAGGAGTCGCAGGGTGCGGTTGTCATCAGCGATGCGCGCTTGACGTCGGCCGAGCACAAGAAGTTCGTCGAGGCCGAGATCAACAAATGGGGGCCGGCCATCAAGGCGGCCGGTCAGTACGCCGACTGAAGGGCGCGCGCGGGCCGCGGTACCCGGCCCGCGTCAGTGCGGCGCGGCCGGCGAGAACGG
>JAUYAJ010000140.1 GCA_030693565.1 Rubrivivax sp. | reverse complement strand
CTGGCGCTCGATGGTGTTGTTAACCGCATGCTTGACCACCAGGTAGCCGCCGCCGCAGGCCAGGGCAAACACCGTGACCAACACGGCGATGGTGTGCATCCCGAAAGTCTTGCTTATGGGTCCGATGGGTGGTCGCTGCATCTCGTTCGTTCGAGCGGTCTCTCAGCCAGTGATGGGAAACCGTGCTGGCGGATAGCGAGGGCGAGTCCGGTACGTTTGTATCGGCAACCGGCCGGTCGAACTTAAGGCATCTGTGCGGGCTTGGGCTGGGAGCGTCAGCCCACCTTGGGTGCAGCAAGCGAAGCGAGTCAGGCCCGAGGCAGATGCAGCCGGGGAGCGGTGCGCAGGTCACGGACCCGAAGGGCCGTCCACAGGCCCCGTCCGTGGGCAGGTACCTGCGGTGCTCGGCTCGATGCTGAGCGGCCGGATTGCGGCCACGGACTCGAACCCGCGGATGTTCCTGATGGGTCGATTCGAGTCCACTGCGCTTGTCGGAACCGGTCGCTCGCGGCGAGACCGCGCCTTCGCGACGTGGAGGTCAGCTGTCCCTCGCATTGCTGACGCTCATGGTGGCGCCGGCCGCCGAACCGGATGTCGGCTTGATGGCACTCACCGTGAGTACGTCCGCCGTCGGCGAATGGCTCCAACCGCTGCAGATCGGCCACCGCTCTGCGCAGACCCTCATCCACGCGAGGGGCCTGAGTCACACGCCGGCGCAGCGGGAACGCACGCGGCGCCGGCATCTCAGCCCATGGTGGCATGCAGCGCTTGGCGCAGCAGCTTCAATCCCTGGTCGATCTCGTCGTCGCTGATCGTCAGCGCCGGCATGAACCGCAGCAGATGCGGGCGCGGCGCGTTGATCAGCAGCCCGACGGGGGACAGCGCCTGCGCCGCCGCCACCACCTGCGGGGCCGTGTCGGTGGGCAGCACCAGGGCGCGCAGCAGGCCGGCCCCGCGCTCAGCCACCAGCCCGTGGTCGTGCACGATGGCCTGCAGCCCGCGCGCCAGGTGGTCCGCGCGCTGGCGCACCTGCGCGAGGAAGCCGTCCTGGCAGACGGTGTCCACCACCGCCAGCCCCACTGAAGCCATCAGCGGGTTACCGCCGAAGGTGCCGCCTTGGTCGCCGGGGGCGAAGCAGTTGAACGCCTCCTTGCACAGCAGGGCCGCCAGTGGCACGCCGCCACCGATGCCCTTGGCCAGCGTCATCAGGTCGGGCTCGATGCCGAACAGTTCGTGGGCGAAGGCCCGGCCGCAGCGACCGATGCCGGTTTGCACCTCGTCGGCGATCAGCAGCAGCTGGCGCTCGGTGGTGAGGGCACGCAGCTCGCGCACGAAGCCCGGGTCCGCCAGATTCACGCCGGCTTCTCCCTGCACCAGTTCGATCATCACGGCCACGCTGGCGGGCGTGATGGCGCGCTCGACTGAAGCGATGTCGTTGAAGCGCGCCCTGGCAAAACCCGCGGGCATGGGCGCAAACACGCTGTCCCAGCCCGGCTTGCCCGAGGCACGCATCATCGCCAGCGTGCGGCCGTGGAAGGCGCCGTCGAAGCTGATGACCTCGTGCGCGCCATGGCGCATGCGCTGGCCCCAGCGCCGCGCCAACTTCACGGCCGCCTCGTTCACCTCGGCGCCGGAGCTGCCGAACCATACGCGGTCGAAGCAGCTCAGGCCCACCAGGCGCGCGGCCAGGTCGAGCATCGGACGGTTGTGCAAAGCCGGGCTCGGGTTGAGCAGCCGCCGCGACTGCCGGGCCAGCGCCTCGGCGATCACCACCGGGCTGTGGCCCAGGCTGTTGACCGCCCAGCCCTGCACCAGATCGAGATGGCGCTTGCCACCCTCGTCGGTCAGCCAGGAGCCCTGACCGTCGACAAACACGGTGTCCGGCCGGGTGGTGACGGTGATCAGGTCGCGGCCGAGGTCGGTGTCGGCCAGCGCCGGCGCGCTGTTCATGGCTTGAAGCGTCGTCATGCCGCGGCCCGCCAGTCGAAGTCCATCTGCCGCGCGGTGCGCACCGCGAGATCACGGGTGTGCAGCCGCTGCACCAGGTGCAGGCTCATGTCGATGCCCGCCGAGATGCCGGCCGACGTCACCACCGCGCCCTGGTCCACCCAGCGCAAGCCGTCCTGTACGCGCACCGCCGGCCGCAGGGTGCGCAGTGCGTCCAGGTCTTCCCAGTGGGTGGTGGCGTCCAGCCCGTCAAGCACGCCGGCCTGCGCAAGCAATAGCGCGCCGGTGCACACCGACGCCAGGATGCGTGCCGTCCGCGCCTGTGCGGCGATCCAGGCCAGCAGCTCGGGCTGGCCCAGTTCGGCATCGACCACACCACCGGGCACGATGGCGCAGGCCAGCGGTGGATGGTCGGCCAGGCCGTGGTCGGGCTGCAGACGCAAGCCGGCGCGCGCGCGCACCGGGCCGGGGCGGCGCGCGATCGTCGTCACC
Organism: Rubrivivax sp.; assembly: GCA_030693565.1. Lineage (GTDB taxonomy): Bacteria > Pseudomonadota > Gammaproteobacteria > Burkholderiales > Burkholderiaceae_C > Rubrivivax. The sequence goes on along the minus strand of JAUYAJ010000140.1, from coordinate 603 downwards.
GAGAACAGCGCCGGGGTGCCCGGCGGCTGTGACCGCGCCAGCACGCGCGCAGCGGCGGTGAAGACCTCGTAGGGCCCCGCCATGTCCAGCAGCTCGACCTCGTCGAAGACCAGGATGCCCACGTTCATCACGCTGTGTTCCCTCATGCGTTGTTGCGACAGGTGCAGAGCATGGCGGTGGACGGCCGTGGCTGCCATGACGCTGTACCCACCTTTTCTGCCATGCGGCCCATCGGGTTTCGAGGCATGATCCTTTGATGACCTGCCGCATCGCCTTTGTGCTGTTCCCCGGCTTCCAGCAGTTGGACCTGGCCGGGCCGATGGCGGTGTTCGAGGTCGCCCGGCTGGAACGTCCCGGCAGCTATGCCTGGCGCCTGGTGGCGAGCCAGGCGCCTGCCGTGCGCAGCTCAGCCGGCGTGCACTGGCCGGCCGGGCCGCTGCCACGGCGGGTGGACGGCATCGACCTGGTGATGGTGATCGGCGGCGACGGCGTGGACGCAGCCTGCCGCGATCGCCAGCTCATCGCCTGGCTGCAGCGCGCCAGCCGCACCGGGGCGCGCATGGCCAGCATCTGCAGCGGCAGCCTGGTGCTGGCGGCAGCGGG